>JBMDWS010000129.1:0-5004 GCA_048594695.1 Truepera sp.
GACGGGCTCAATCCCCCAGTCCTACAACAGCTTTTGCTCCTTAGACAGCTGGTCTTGTGGGTCCTTCTGCCTATTACCTTTTTCTATGTTTTCGTCGCTATACAGCCTTTGGTACCTCCCGCCGTGCTGCTGCGCGACGCCAACGCTACCGCCTACGACCCCCGTTTTGGAGTCATGTTCTACCGTGGGGCTCTCTCGAATCTGGGCATCCTGCTCTGGTGGAGCGCGGCGAGCGTTTACGCCTTCACTGCTTATGTCACGCGCCACGAGTCGCAAGGGTTCGGCCCAAGGAGGTTCTTTCTCCTCTATATGGCTACGTTCACCGGCACGCTCGTTCTCGATGACCTGTTCATGATCCACGAGGAAGTCCTTCCCAACCGCCTGGGTGTCCCAGAGGTTGCTATGTACGCCCTCTACGGGGCCGCCTCGGCAGGGCTACTCTTGTTCGTCCGGGAACTGCTCCAGACCGATTTTCTGGTGCTGGGACTGGCTTTTGTTTGTTTTGCCCTGTCGGTTTTGATCGATAGCGGGATGTTTACCTCTTTTATTCCGCTATCTGCCGGAGCTTTTCTGTTACTCGAGGATTTAGCCAAGATGCTGGGTATCACGCTCTGGCTCGTGTTTGCAGTCCGCACAGCCAGAGTCGTGCTCCAGCAGCATCGCGGTGCCTGGCTGAACCCGTAAAACAATGTTCAGCGTAGGATCTAGCGAAGCCACAAACCCCGCGGCCTCCAAGAGCAAGACCATATCCATATACCCAGCACCAGCTCCTCAGAGGCGTAAGGTTCATCTTCCTCCGCACTTTCTGAAGACTCATTGCCAGAATGAACCGACGCCGCAATAGGGAATTCTGAACCTAAAATGTGAAAAGCTTTAAGTCGGCCTTTTCAGGAAGACCCCGCAGGCACATGCTAAACTAGACCGTTTATAGGGTGTTCTTGCCAAGAAGGAGACGGCATGTTTGGTTTCATTCAAAAGATGTTCGACAACAACGAACGGGACGTCAAGCGCATCGAACGCGATATTGTCGCGGCGGTCAATGCGCTCGAGCCCGAAATGCAGAAAACCGAAGACCTGGCGGCGGCCTACGCCAAACTGCGCGAACGCTATAACGGTGGCGGGGGCGAAAGCCTCACCGAACTGATGCCCGAGGCCTTCGCACTTGTACGCGAATCGGCGGTTCGCAACCTAGGCATCCGTCACTACGACGTGCAGCTTATCGGCGGCGCGGCGCTGCACCAGGGCAAGATGGCCGAGATGAAAACCGGGGAGGGCAAAACGCTCGTCGCCACCCTGGCGCTCGCGCTTAACGCCATCCCCGGTCACGGTGCCCACCTCGTCACCTCGAACGATTACCTCGCCAAAACCGGAGCCGAGTGGATGGGGCCGGTCTACCGTGGCCTGGGTCTCACTGTCGGGGTCATCTCGCACGACCTGCGCCCGGCCGACCGCAAGGCCGCTTACGGCTGCGACGTGACCTACATGACCAACTCGGAACTCGGTTTCGACTATCTGCGCGACAACATGGCCTTCCGGCCCGAAGGCCTCGTGCTCCGCGCCGACGTGCCCCTCAACTACGCCATCATCGACGAGGTCGACTCGATCCTTATCGACGAGGCCCGGACGCCGCTCATTATCTCGGGGCCAGCTGAAGCCGCGACCGACAAGTACTACACGATGGCCAAGATCGCGGGCAGCTTCGAACGGGGCGAGCCCGCCGAGGGCGAAAAACCCGCCACTGGCGACTTCAGCGCCGACGAAAAGACCAAGGACATCCACCTGACCGAGCAGGGTATCGCCAAGGCCGAAAAAGCCCTCGGCGTAGACGATCTCTTCTCCTCGAAGAATATGGAACTCGGGCACATGGTGCGGCAGGCGCTGCGCGCCCGCATGCACTACCACCTCGACAAACAGTACGTCAAAAGCGACGAGGGCCAGATCGTTATCGTCGACGAGTTCACGGGGCGCCTGATGCCCGGTCGGCGCTTTGGCGAAGGGCTGCACCAGGCTATCGAAGCCAAAGAAGGCGTCAAGATCGAGCGGGAAAACCAGACCCTCGCGACGATCACCTACCAGAACTTCTTCAAGCTCTACGGCAAGATCGGCGGGATGACCGGAACTGCCAAGACCGAGGAGAAGGAGTTTCAGGAGATCTACGCGACCGACGTACTGACTATCCCCACGAACAAGAACGTCATTCGCAAAGACTACGACGACATCGTCTACCGCACCGAAAAGGGCAAGTTCGAGGCTGTCGTCGCCGAGATCGAGGAGTTACACAAAACCGGGCAGCCGATTCTGGTCGGGACCGTGACCATCGACGCGTCGGAGCGACTCTCGAGCATGCTTAAGCGCAAAGGCATCAAGCACCAGGTGCTGAACGCCAAGTACCACGAGCGCGAGGCCGAAATCGTGTCGCAGGCCGGGCGCAGCAGCGCGGTCACTATCTCGACCAACATGGCCGGGCGCGGGACCGACATCGTGCTCGGGGGCAACCCCGAAGCACTCGCCGGGCAGCTTCTGGAGCGCCAGGGCATCAGCCGTTACGACGAAAACGTCGAACTCTTTATCAAGTCGGTAATGCTTAAAAAAATCGACGAGGCGCGCGAGGTCGCGCGGCAGATCGAAGGTTTGCCCGAAGACATCATCCCGACCCTCGAGAAACTCCGCGACGACGCCAAAATCGACCATGAAAAGGTCGTGAGTCTAGGCGGCCTTCACATCATCGGCACCGAACGCCACGAGTCACGCCGCATCGACAACCAGCTGCGCGGGCGCGCCGGGCGTCAGGGGGACCCCGGCTCGAGCCGCTTCTACGTCTCGTTCGAGGACGACCTCATGCGGCTTTTCGCCAACGAACGCGTGATCGGCATGATGGACCGGCTTGGCATGGACGACGCGCAGCCCATCGAGGCGCGCATGGTCACCGGCGCTATCGAGCGGGCGCAAAAGCGCGTCGAGGACCGGAACTTCGGTATCCGCAAGCAGCTCCTAGAGTTCGACAACGTCATGAGCAAGCAGCGCGAGGTGATCTACAAGCAGCGTCGCGACATCTTGCTCGGCACGGACATCTCCGACGACGTGCAGGACATGATCGCCGAGTACGTCGACGCGCAGGTGCAAAACTACCTCAACAAAGAGGTCGAGGCCGAGGAGCAGGACATCGCCGCGCTCAAGACGGCCATCGTCGACGCGGTTCCGGCGCTCGAGAGCTTCGACTTCGAGAGCCTGCGCGGGGTTGAACCCGACGACGCCACCGACATGCTCGTCCCCGAACTCGAGCACGCCTACAAAGCGCGTGAGGCCGAACTCGGGGTGCCCATCATGCGCGAACTCGAGCGCTACATCGTCTTGCAGGTCGTCGACAACGACTGGAAAGAGCAGCTGCACAACATGGACGTGCTGCGTCAGGGGATCGGCCTGCGTGGCTACGGGCAGCGCAACCCCTTGCAGGAGTACGCCTTCGAGGCCTTCAATCTGTTCGAGGAGATGAAGGGCAATATCCGCTTGCAGGTCGCCAAACTGCTCTTCCGCGTGCAGGTACAGCAGCAGGCACCCATCCCGCAACCGCGTGCGCCGCAGGCCGTGTCCTATCAGAAGCCCGCCTCGGCCGATGGTGACGATGGTAGCAACGCAGTCAGCAGCACCTACGCCGGTTCTGGAAACACCGGAAGTGTGTCCTCGAGCCTCGACTTCGGCAACCGCCCACAACCCGCCGCAACCCGTGCGACTTCGTCGCACAATCCTTTCGCGCCGCAGCAACCCCAGGGTCCGGTCCAGCCGACCCAACCGGTTCGCGCCGACGCCAAGGTGGGGCGCAACGACCCCTGCCCCTGCGGCAGCGGCAAGAAGTTCAAGCACTGTCACGGTCGCGAGGTAGGCGCGGTCTCGGGCGACTAAATCCCCGAAAGACTACAGAAGCGAGCCGGTCAATACGCTGACCGGCTCGCTTCTTGAATTGGCAGAACCCTTCAGGCAGAGGGTTTTTCGTGCTGCTTGAGCCTCGAGTCCAGGTAGAACGTACCGAAAGGAACGACCGACGCCAGCATCGCGCCCACGAACCAGAGCGGCGACCAGCGCAAGGCGAACATCAGCGAAACAGCTGCAAGAATGTAGAGGATAAAGAGGATACCGTGGGCGGCGCCGACAACGCTCGTCACCTCGGGAATTCCGGCAAGGTACTTGAGCGGCATGGCGACGCCCAAGAGCAGTAAAAACGACACCCCTTCGATGAGGCTGATAAGGCGCATCCGTCCGAGCGGTGTTGAGAGCATGGTCATCCCTCTACCCTAGCAGGCACGTCCTAAATCCTGCCGGGACAATCGTCGCCCAAACCGCAGAGTTGGCGTACGCTGGGCGCATATGGACCTGTCGCTACGCTTCACCTTCGACAGCGAGGCCGAAAAGTACCACCGCTCGCGCCCTGTACCGCCAGAGCCGCTCGTCCGGGCCATGCTCGAGCAGGGCCATCTCGCAGCGGGCGACAGGGTGCTCGAGGTCGGCTGCGGCACGGGTCAGGCGACCATTCCGTTAGCCGAACACGGCCTCAGGATTCACGCGCTCGAGCTGGGGTCGTCACTAGCGGCCCTCGCCCGCGAATGGCTGGTGGCATTTCCACACGTAAAGGTCGAAGAGGGAGCGTTCGAGTCGTTTACAACGAAAACGCCGTTCGACGCACTCGTTTCGGTACAAGCTTTCTACTGGATAGAGCCTCACGCGGGACTCGAGCACGCAGCCTCGCTCCTGCGTCCAAGGGGAGCCCTCCTTCTGGCATGGCATCAGGATCGCCGTCAGGACACCGCCTTCGAACGGGGAGCCGATCTGATCTACCAGCGCCATGAAGCACCGCTCATGCTTCAGCGTCCGACGCCCAACACGACAGCCGAAACGTTTGTCACGGCGCTAGCGAACTCGAGCACCTTTACCGAACCGCGCGTCACCCGCTTTCCCTGGCAGGAGACATACGCCAAAACGCGCTACTTAGAGCTGCTCGAGACCTTTAGC
>JBMDWS010000013.1:0-10696 GCA_048594695.1 Truepera sp.
CGCAAAGGATGTCGAGGTCTCCGTCACAGATGACGAAGTCTAGGTGCTTGGAAGAAATCCGGTTGAAGGCACGCTGCCAATCGCTCTTGGGCAGCCTTTTTTTCACGGTGATGACGTCGGCAAGGCGTACCTTGGCAAAGACGCGGTGCTCGGGCAAGGTGCGCTCGAGCACCCGCAAAAAGTCGCGCTCATTCGCACTGAAAAGACCGTCGACCGCCCTGTAGGGGTAGTCCTCTGGCGCAGGCTTGCGTCGCCAGAGCGCTGCCAGAAGGCAAAAAAGGGCCAGTACGACAAGGCCCACCAAGAGAAAACGTGGATCGACAGGTAGCGTCAGGTTGGAAAGCATAGGATATAGCGTAAAGGACGCAAATCAGTCTAGAGGACAGAAAGTTCGCATCTTTAAGAAAACCTTTGTGGAGGGTTGACGGACAATGAAAGCAACTGTGCAAAAGGGCGGTTTGCTGCTCTGGGAGGATGTTCCCGATCCCACTTTGGGTCCGAATGAAGCGCTCGTGCAGGTTCACGCCGCCGGGGTCAACCGAGCCGATCTGGCACAGCGGGCCGGACACTACGCGCCGCCACCGGGCGCGTCCGAAGTCTTGGGGCTCGAGGTCGCGGGCACAATCAAAGCGTTCGGCTCTGAGGGAACGCGCTCGAGCCCCGCGTTCAATCTAGGCGACGAGGTCTGCGCCCTTCTGCCCGGCGGCGGCTACGCCGAACAGGTCACAGTCCCTGTCGACCTGCTCATCCCTCGTCCGAGAGGCTGGACCCTCACCGAGGCGGCAGGTTTGCCCGAAGCATTTCTGACGGCGCACCTGAACCTGTTTAGGGAAGCAGGGCTGCAACCGGGCGAGCGCATGCTTGTCCACGGCGGCGCGAGCGGCGTGGGCACGGCGGCAATTCAGCTCGCCCGGGAGGCGGGCTGCACGGTTTTTGCCACTGCCGGAACGCCCGAAAAAGTCGCGCTCTGCGAACGTCTTGGGGCAACCGGCATTCATTACAAAGAGCAGGACTTTCTCGAGGCCGTCACGGGAGGAAACGACGCGGCAGGCGGTGTGGACGTGATTCTGGATATGGTCGGCTCGAGCTATTTGGAGCGCAACCTGAAGGCCCTCAGGCGCGGCGGACGACTCGTCGTCATTGCCACGATGGGTGGCGGCGAAGGCCCTGTGGACCTGCGGACGCTGATGCTCAAGCGCCTGACGCTGCGCGGCTCGACCCTGCGAAGTCGCCCCGTAGAGGAAAAAGTCGCCCTCACCCAGGACTTCATCGCGCGTTTTGGCGCGGCACTAGCAAGCAGGCGATTAGGGCCTGTGATCGACAGCGTCTTTCCCATCACGGAAGTCGAAGCGGCCCACGCACGGATGCGGCAGAATCTGAACGCAGGCAAGCTGATCCTGAGCATTCCGCAGGGATAAAGATTGGACCTCGAGGGGCTCAGCCTGGCGCTTGCCCAAGCTGCCGCAAGACCGCTTCGGCTGTAGAGATTGCACGCTGAAGTTCAGCCGCCGGAACCCGCTCGATGCCCCGCGCCATGTCCCGGGCGAGCGTGCGGCGGTAATTTTCGAGCATCCGGCGACTCTGTACACTCGAGGGCGTTTCTAGGCCAGCAAGCGCAGCTTCCCAGGCGTCTAAACGCTCCGTGAGAAGCGCCGCGAGTTCGAGCGTTGTTTGGCTCACTGGGCGGGCATCCTGGTTATGGGCGTCACGGCTCTGGGCGTCACGGTTGCGGGACGGATGCCAGCTCGCCGTAGCGCCCCCGGAAGTAGAGAAGCGGGGCCGTATCGGCGGTAGCGAGCGCCTCGACCTGCCCGATAAAGAGCGTGTGGTCTCCAGCGCTGACACGCTCAGTCACGCGGCACACGAGCTGCGCGAGCGCGCCCTCTAGCACCGTAAAGCCACCAAGTTCGGTAAATGTCGGCACCACCGAAGCGTCGAAGCCCGCGAAATGGTTACTCAGGGCTTCTTGTCCCTCGCTAAGAATGCTTATACCGTAGCGTTCGGCCTCCATGAGCGGCCCGTGGGCGCGCGCCTTCTTGTCGATAGAAACCAGCACCAGCGGGGGCTCGAGCGACACCGACATAAAGGCGTTGGCGGTGATGCCGCGCACCCCGGCGGGATCGCCCGCATGGGGAATCGTCACTACGGTCACACCCGAGGCAAAGCGCCCCAGAGCGTCGCGAAAGTCGCGCGGGGAAATCGTCATGTCAAAACTCCTTTATCTTCGGGCCAATGTCTTCGGGCCAAAAGCCCTGCACCAGAGGCGATTATAATCGGGTGTGGAGGCGAAACCGTTCAGCCTGTTGGCCGAGGTCTACGACGCGATCATGAGCGACGTCGAGTATGAGGACTGGGCCGCGTTCGCCCTTGAGTTGGCGGACGAAGCGGAGACCCGCACCAGAGCCGTGCTGGACCTGGGCTGCGGTACCGGAAACTCCTCGGAACCGTTTGTCGAGAGTGGCTTGAACGTCACAGGCATCGACCGCTCGCCGGAGATGCTCGCCGTGGCCCGGCGAAAACTTCCCAAGGCGACCTTCGTCGAGGCCGACTTTACCGACTTCTCGCTCGGGCGCACTTTCGATCTGGTCGTGTCGATCTTCGACTCGCTCAACAACCTGCTCGAGCCCGAGGACTTCGTGCGCTGCGCGGCGTGCGTGAGAGCACACCTGAGCCCGGGCGGCGCGTTCATCTTCGACGTGAATACGACCGTCGGCCTGCGCGACCTTTGGGAAGGCAACCGCGCCGAGGGCTGGGTCGACGACGTGTATTACCTCTGGGAGCACTCGTTCGACGAGAAAACCCAGCGTGCGAAGGTCGTGGCGTACTGCGAAAAGGGCTCGCGCAGCTTTACCGAAACCCACTTCGAGCGCCCCTACGACCCGGACGAACTGCGCACGCTGCTGACGCGGGCAGGGTTTGGCAGGCTCGAGTTTCTGACCTATCCGCACGGTGAACCCGCGACCCCCGAGAGCGAGCGCATCTGGGTGCTGGCCCAGCCCTGAGCTAGCGGGCCTGTACGTCCAGCCGTAACCCCTCCTTAGGGCGCAGGGTCAGCGTGGCCTCGGGTGTTACGGTCTGCTGCGGCCCCAGCTTCAGGCGAAAACGCTGGGCCAGGGTAGCGAGCAAGAGGGTGGCCTCGAGCAGCGCGAAAGCGTTGCCGATGCAGACCCTGGGACCACCGCCAAAGGGCAGGTAGGCCAGCTTGGGCAGGGTCTTGTCGGTGCTCAGGAAACGCTCCGGACGAAACACGTCCGGCGCCTCGAACCAGCGCGGGTCGTGATGCATGGCGTAGACCGGCACGATCATGATCGCGCCTTCGGGAATGACGTGATCGCCCAGCCGCACCTCCGCTGTCGCCTGTCGCCCGAATTCGGGAATGGGCGGGTAGAGGCGCATCGTCTCCTTGATAATGCTCTCGGTATACGGCAGCCGCTTGACGTGCGCCAGCGTCGGTCTCTCATCGCCCAAAACCTCGTCTAGCTCTGCGTGCAACCGGGCCTCGACCTCCGGGTGCTGCGCGAGTTCGTACCAGGCCCAGGTGAGCGCGTTAGCGGTCGTCTCGTGGCCTGCCAGCACGATCGTCACGGCCTCGTCGCGCAGCTCCTTGTCGCTCATCCCCTGCCCCGCCTCGTCCCGGGCCAGAAGCAGCATCGACAGGAGGTCGCCGGTGTCTGTGCTGCTCGCCCGCCGCTCCCGGATAAGCGGGTAGACGACACTATCAAGTTCTTTGACGCCCGCCCGGATTCGGCGGTTGGTACGCGTCGGCAGCCAGGCGGGCAAAAAGACAGGCTGCGAGGTCGCTTCGGTGACAGCTTCCAAAAGCTCGTTCAGTGCGCTCCCGATGCGGTCGGCCTGTGCCCGAATATCGGTGCTGAAGAGGGTCTGCGCGACAATTCGCAGCGTGAGCTGCGCCATCTCCTCATTGACCCTGAGGGTTTCGCCCGGACGCCAGCCTGTTGCCGTCTCCTCGGCGTAGGCCACCATCGTCTCGGCGTAAGAAGCGATGCGGCCGTGATGAAAAGCGGGCTGCGCCAGTTTGCGCTGTCGCCGCCACTTGGCACCCTCGCTGGTCAGGAGCCCCTCGCCAAGCGCGCGCCCCAGAAAGATGCGGTAAACAGGTGACTTGTTGAATTTGCTCGAGTCCGTCACCAGAATCTGGTGAATGTACTCGGGATGCGCGACCAAAAAGAGCTGCCGATTGAAAACCCGCAAACGCACCACGTCGCCGTACTCCGCCGCGACGCGTCTGCCAAACCCCAGCGGATCGCGGCGGTAAGCAGGCAGGTTGCCGAGGATAGGGTGACCGGGAACCGTTGGGTAAGCCTGAACTGTCATAGAGGCATGGTCATCCCGGGGTGCCGGGACTGTCAAGGCAGATAATACAGGGCTGGCCCGAACCCCTACCGCCGCGCCTGCCAAAACGTGTAGAGCGCAGCCACGTCGCCCGCACAAAGGAGCGGCAACGCCTCGCTGATCTTCGTGAGCGACCAGTCCCACCAGGCAAGCTCGAGCAACCTCTCGATTTCCTCGTCCGTAAAGCGCTTGCGAATGGGCCGTGCCGGGTTACCCCCTACGACTGTGTAGGGCTCGACATCTCGGGTCACCAGCGCCCGACTACCGATCACTGCGCCGTGCCCGATCCGAACGCCCGCCAGGATCATCGCTTCGGAACCGATCCACACGTCGTTGCCGACAACCGTATCGCCCGCCGGGCGGTAACCATCCTGCGCCCCCGCAAACGCGGGCTCTTCGGTGACGTAAAAAAACGGGAAGGTCGAGAGCCAGTCGTGGCGGTGCCCCTGATTGCCCGCCATGATGAAACTCGCGCCACTGCCAATCGAGCAGAAGCTTCCCACGATGAGCTTGTCCTGCACGTCGTCGCCGTGGCCTAAGTAGCGGGCGCAGTCGTCGAAGGCGTGACCGTGATAGTAGCCCGAGTAGTAACTGTAGCGCCCGACGCGGATGTTAGGGTTCGTCACCTGTTCGGTGAGCGGAATACCCTTGAAGGGTGACGCAAAATAGTTGGTCATGGGTGTCTACTTTATAGCCTGTCAGCTCGAGTCAGCACTTGTCAGGTTTTACATCAAACGCTTAGCGCGCACGTCTACGTTACTGAACAGGGGCCAAATTGGCCTGATAGGGTCCGAAATTGCCTGCGTCCATTGGGCCAAGTGCGACGCCCCAACCTGTACGACGACTCCCGCCGCCTTCTTCTGGATAGAGCCCCTCGAGTCGCCACAGCTCACCTTTATAGCTAAAGCGTATGTAAAACGAGGGTGTCCTGATAGGCTGCATACGGACATAGACTTGCGTATCGCCCCCTGAAGCCTCACCCTCGAAGGGTACAGGTTCCTCATCGCCTATCGTTACCGTCCCGGTAAGGGCATACGTCTTCTGGTCGACATATTCAGGGACGACCTCGAGTCGCAAGGCGAGCGTCCGGGCATCGGCAGGAATATATACCGACTCCGTCGTCCCGGTCCCCTCGTACACTCCGCGCAGGACACGACCATCGGTAAGGAAGTCAATGCGGTCGGGAATAGGCACACACCCGGACAAGAAAACAAGGGCGATGACCAAGCCAACTTTCATCCAGGTAACTGTGTTCATTTGTATAGTTTAGCTTATTAAGTGGCCTGCGAGTTGTGAGAAAGCTGCTCGAGCCCGCTAAGCCTTCGACTCGTGCTTCTCCCGCATGTGCTGGTTGTACTGCTCGGACTGACCCTTGGGGATACTGAGCGTCTGCCACGCCTCACCGCGAAAGTGCTTAGCGAGAAAGACGATCTGCCCCACGTGGTAGTTGTAGTGCGCGAGCTGCCGGTTGATGGCAGCCACGATAGTGATCGGTTCACTGCGCACCGTCACCGTATCGAGGAGCCTTTCTGGCGTGAGGCTGTCTAGCGCCGCAAAAAGCGTCTGCCAGCCCCGCTCCCACTGTCTCATGAGGGCTGCTCGCTCCTCTTGCACGATGAACTCAAGATCGCGCTCACGGCTCTTTGGCTCGCCGTCTCCGCCAAGGTCGCTCCAGCGGGCGATCATGTTGCCGCTCACGTGCTTGACCAAAATCGCCAGGCTGTTGTCCTCGGGACCGATCACCGTAAAAAACCCTGTCTTGGCCTGCGCCAGCGCCCCGTCTGCCAGCCTTTTGAGACTCTCGAAACGGTAACGCACATCGTCAAGATACGCTTTAGCCAGTTCGTTATCCATGTCCCACTCCCAACACACCGACACTCTTCTCCATAAGCCTACGCAAGTCGCCAAGCGCTATGCAAGCCGGGACGAACAGCCGATTCGGGGCTAGGACCGCTTCACGGCGCGGGCAATATTCGATACGTCCTCCTCGCCGTAGCCCGCCTCGATGAGCTCCGCCTCGAGCCCCGCGACAAGCGCCGTCACCGGCAGGCTGAGGCCAAGATCCTGCGCCGCTGTAAGCGCGATGCCGAGGTCCTTGTGGTGCAGCCGCGTGCGAAAACCGAGGGGATATTCGCCCTGAATCATATTGCCGCTGCGGTTCTCGAGCACCCATGAACCCGCCGCGCCGCCCGCGATGGCCTTGACGACCGCGTCCATCTCGAGGCCCGCCTCGAGACCGAGTACCATCCCCTCGGCGACCGCCGCGTAGGTTCCGGCGATCACCACCTGATTGATGGCCTTGACGAGCTGTCCGCTACCCGACGGCCCGACGTGCGTGACCGTTTTGGCGAGGTGCTCGAGCGCAGGGCGCACGCGCCCGAGCACCTCGGGCTTCCCACCGACCATGACCGCGAGCGTGCCCTTCTGTGCCCCTTCGCTCCCACCCGAAACCGGCGCGTCGAGCATCTCGACTCCCGCGTCGGCGAGCTTCGCGGCAAGCTCCCGCGTCACAGCGGGGCTGATGGTACTCATATCGATGAGGACGCTGCCTTTGTCCATACCCCCGAGCACGCCCTCCGTGCCCAGGATGACGGCTTCCACATCGGGCGTGTCGCTGACCATCGTAAAGACGATGTCCCGGCCCCTCGCGGCCTCTTTGGGACTCGAGGCCCGCTTGGCACCCCGCACCTCCGTCCCACGCTCTCGCGTCCGGTTATAGACCGTGACCTCGTAGCCCGCGTCTACAAGGCGCTGCGCCATCGGTAAGCCCATCGTGCCAAGGCCGATAAAGGCAAGGGATTGAATCTCTGTCATCCTCACAGTATGACGCGCCGAACATCCAGAGACCAGATGGTACGCGCTGTCGCAGACGCGCCGCTTGGGCCGCTCGAGGATTCCACGATCTACAGGTCTAGCACGGGTCTCACTGCAAGCACTACGCATCCGGATTATCTATCTTTGTAAGAAATTCGCAAGCACCGTGTCAGGATAAACCTCTAAAATACGGAGATGGAGTCTTTTTCGTCCGGCTCTCAGCAAGACCTGTACGAGGCGGTCATCGAAACGCTCGAAGAGGGCGTTATGCTGTTCGACCGCTCAGGCCAGATGGTCGCTTGCAATCCGGCTGCCGAGACGATTCTGGGTCCAGAGCTGCGACACAACTATGTTCAGCCCGAACTCTACGGGCACGTCGTCGACGAAAACCTGAAACGCCTGGACCCGTCGGACTATCCGATGAACAAAAGCTTCCTGAGCAACAAGCCCGAACATGCCATCCTCGGTCTCTACCTGCGCTCGGGTAAGCTCTGCTGGCTGCGGGTCAACGCGCAGCCTATTCTCCAGAACACGGAAGTCGCTTTCGTGTCGGTCTCTTTTACCGACATCACCGAGCAGCGTGAGACAAGACGCCGCCTCGAGCGCGAAACCCGCTTCCGTCAGTCGCTTATCGAACTCGTCACCGAATCGCTGGCCCAAGGGCTCGACGAAAGCTTCTACCAGCGGCTCCTCGAAGGCGCAGTGGACGCGGTACCGACCGCACAGGCGGGCAGCCTGCTCCTGAAAGACGGTGAGCGCTTCAAGTTCGTCGCCGCCGTGAACTACGACTTGACGATATTGCAGACCATACACCTCCTGCCCGAGGAGATGTATATAGGAAGAGACGAGAAACAGCTCCGGTTGGTCTACGGCTTCGACAACCGTAACGTACCCGAACCGCGCCGCAACACCATCAGTCAGGCCGGACGGGCCGATGAGATCAAGGTGTGCATGTCGATCCCCGTGGTTATAGATGGCGTCGCCGTGGCCTATTTCAGCCTCGACAACTTCGACTCGCGAGACGCCTACGACGAGGAGGACATGTCGATCGGGCAAATCTTTGCCCAGCACGCCGGGGCGCTCTGGCAGCGCTTCAGGCTCGAGCGCCGCCTCGAGCACCTGGCGTTTTACGACGCGCTTACCAGCTTGCCTAACCGGGCACTGCTCTACGAGAGGCTCGCCCAGGCGCTCAGCTCGCGCTACCGTCAGCACCCCCTGGCAGTCATGACCCTCGACCTCGACAACTTCAAGGACGTGAACGACACCTTCGGGCACGACGCGGGCGACGAACTCCTGCACGCCGTTTGCCAGCGGCTGAGCAGCCTGCTTCGGCAGGGCGACACGCTCGCTCGCTGGGGGGGCGACGAGTTCGTACTCATTACCGAGCTGAACCGCCCCGAGGACGCCGCGCAGGTTGCCGAAAAGATTCTGGGGGCGCTCGAGCAGACGTTCATCATTAGCGCCGGGGAAGTCAGTGTGCGCGGCAGCCTGGGCGTCGAGGTGGTGAGCAGCTTCTCACCCAGCCCGAGCGTAAGCGAGGTCATCAAGCGCGCCGACATCGCGCTTTACCAGGCCAAAGGCGCAGGTAAAAACACCTATCGGCAATTTTCTGCCGAGATGGCCCAGCATGTGCAGACGCAGGTCATGCTCGAGGCCGATCTGCAAGCCGCCATCAAGAACGAAGCGTTCGAACTCGCGTTTCAGCCCCGCTTCGATCTGCGCACGGGCCTCGTCACGAATGTCGAGGCGCTGGCACGCTGGCGTCATCCGGTGCGAGGGCTGGTTTCTCCGAGCATATTTATTCCTCTGGCAGAAGCCAACGGCAGCATCGTGGCGCTCGGTGACATCATCCTCAAGCTGGCGCTGCAGCAGGCGCGCGCGTGGCGCGGGCTGGGAGCGTCCTGGCGGGTTTCGGTCAACATCAGCGCCCGACAGCTCACCATGCCCGGTCTGGTCGAGGCGATTCAGAGCGGCCTTACGGCGAGCGGCCTCGAGCCGGACGTGCTCGAGCTCGAGGTGACGGAGAGTGCCGCGATCTTCGATATGGACACCACGATCCGGAACCTGCAAACCCTGCGCAGCCTGGGCGTGCGCGTCGCCCTCGACGATTTCGGCACAGGCTATTCGTCCCTTACCTACCTGAGACGCTTGCCTCTCGACGCACTCAAACTCGATCAGGCCTTCGTGCGCGACCTGGACGGCAGCCATAATGAGGCGACCGAAGTCGTCCGGGCCATCGTCGGACTTGGGCGCAGCCTCGGGCTCACGGTCGTCGGCGAGGGTGTCGAATCGGAACATCAGCTGGACGCGCTACGCTCGCTCGGCTGCCACGAGGTGCAGGGCTACTACCTTTCCTATCCACGCCCGGCCTCCGAACTTTTAGAGATGTATAAACAGGGCACACTGCCCTCACCCGTCGCCCGCTACGACGCGCTCAACTAGGCGAGCATACAAGCAAGCCGAGCCAATCGAACCGGGAAAGCCAGCAATACTGTGCCCGGCGAGAAAGCACACGTCGTGTAGGCCCCGCCAGCTTCTCGCCAGGCATTTTTTGTCGATCGCTTTCGGACGGTGTTTCAACGCCAGCTCGCACGGGTGAGACGCAGCTCTGTGGCAACGAACCGCCCTGCGGGGCTGTCAGCGCAGGAACGCTTCCGACAGTCCGCCGTCCACGCTAATGATCTGACCCGTCGTCTTGGCAAGCTTGCTACTTGCCAAAAGGTAAGCAGCCTCGGCCTGATCGGCGAGCGTGATGGGCGTCTTGGTCAGCGTCCTTTCGGCGTAAAAACGCGAGAGCTTGCCTCGCAGCGCCTCGGTGCTCTCGTCTTCGGAGAAGGCGATGCTGTATTTGGTCAGCGAACTCATCACACGGTCGCGGGGGAACATCGCGCTGCCTTCGACGACGGTTGCCGGGGCGAGGCCGTTGACCCGCACGAGCGGCGCGAGCTCGAGCGCCAGTTCCCGCACCAGATGGTTCGCCGCCGCCTTCGAGGTGTCGTAAGCGAGTGAGCCCTTTTTGGGGACGGCAGCGTTGACGCTCGTCGTCAGAACCAGGCTGCCGCGTAGCCCCTGCGCCTCCCAGATGCGCCTCGCCTCGTCCGCAACGAGGTAGCCTCCGGTCACGTTGATGGCAAAGGTCTGCGCCCACCTCTCGTCCGGGATGCGCCCCGAGGCGTCCGGTGCGACGAAAATCCCCGCCGTGACGATGATACTGTCGACGCCACCATAGGCCAGCACGACTTCTGACAGGAGCCCGCGCACGCTCTCGCGTTTGGTGATGTCTACCCCTAAACCAATGGCCGGACCACAACCGGACAAACCAGTTCCAGCCACGCCGATCCCGAGACCGTAGCGCGCCGTCAAGGCGTCGGCAGTGGCCTGAGCCGCGGCTTCGCTCAGATCCGCCGCCACGACGTGTGCGCCTTCACGCGCCACGCGCTCCGCTACGGCCCGCCCGATCCCACTGCCCGCGCCCACCACGATCACGACGCTGCGGGCGAACTCCTTCTCGGGCGGCATCCGCTGGAGT
>JBMDWS010000130.1:0-3003 GCA_048594695.1 Truepera sp.
AGGTCGCGTACGACGTCAAGGCGATCCTTGCTGCGCGTATGAAGGATAACCTCGTGATTTTCGTCCAACAGAGCTTGAGCGGTAGCTCGTCCAAGACCGTCCGCCGAACCCGTGACGAATACGCGGGTCATGAAGACAAAACCGTGAGTTTCTGATTAGGGGTCATTGCGTTTCCTTGAGTCAAGAAGGTGTCCGAGTTCAGCCACTACGGATACTGGATGAGCTGAACGCAGACTGGGCCGGTCTCGAGGTCGTCAAGGCGTTCCTGGCCGGACACGACGGTGCCGATCGGGATCACCTGCTCGTCGTAGGACGCGTCCCGGCGCTCGGCGTCGTAGAAAAAACCAATGTTGCCCCAGGGGACGAAGTAGATGAGGTCGCCGTTAGCGGGCGGGCTGCCGGTAACGCCTTCGGTCGTCAGGTCGCGTGGGAGGTAGCTAAGCTTCTCCATCCTGGCGAAGTCCTCGAATTCCAAGGTCAGCGGCAGCGTGGACGCAAAGTCGCGGCTGGTGGGGTTGTCGGCGAGCTGGACGATGATCTCGGCCTCAGCGACGGTGAAGCTCACACGCGTTTCGCTGATCGTTTCCTGCGCGGGTGCAGCTGTCCCACAAGCCTCCGCCGGTGCTGAGGGTGTAACCGCACACGCCGAGTTCAGGATTAGCGCGCTCAAAACGCACGTCGCGAGGGTGGCAGGGACGCGCACGCCGCGCCAGCGCGTCAGGGATGCCACGCGAGTGATGAAGTTGCCTGTCCACGTCTTCATATCTAGCTTTCCCTTATCGCTAGTCTGGATACTGCTCATCACTTACAGGCTCGAGCCACTCGACCACTTCGCCCTCTAAGGCTTCATGGATAGCTATGTGCGTCATGGCAGTGGTAGGACTTGCGCCGTGCCAATGCTTCTCACCCGGCTCGAACCAGACCACGTCACCGGGCCGGATTTCCTCGAGCTGACCCCCTTCGCGCTGGACGAGCCCGAGCCCGTAGGTCACGATGAGCGTTTGCCCCAAGGGGTGCGTGTGCCAGTTGGTGCGCGCTCCAGGCTCGAAGGTGACCGTTGCGCCCCGGATACGTGCGTCGCCTGTGCCCTGAAAGGGAGCATCGATGCGAACGATGCCCGTAAACCAGTCCGGCGGGCCTTTTGCAGAAGACCGTGTACCGTTTTTCTGAATGTTCATGACTTAACATCCTTTCTTCCGTGCCTACCAAGGCTGGGAGGCTGGGCCGATGGTGAACTCGCTGATGGTGGTGTCTTCCGGCTGATCGATAGCGACAGCCACGACGCTGGCGATGCGATCCGGCGAGATGCCGTACCGGTCGTAAATCCCTGTCATCCCCTCGACAGACTCCTGGTGCGAGATCGTGTTCAGCAACTCGGTATTGATGGCGGCTGGGTAGATCGTTGCCGTGCGTATGTTGCTGCCTTCCTGGGCCGATTCCATCCGCAGCACTTCCATAAAGTCGCGTACGAACCATTTCGTTCCGCCGTAGACCGCGCCGCCCGGATAAGCCTTCAAGCCTGCAACCGACGAGTTTGCGATGACATGCCCGGACTTCTGCTCGATGAAGGTCGGTAGTACGGCGGCGACGCCGTTCAAGACGCCCTTGATGTTGACGTCGACCATGAGATTCCAGTCGTCGGTTTTTAGCGCGGAAAGCGGCGAGTTGGGCATGAGGCCCGCGTTTAAGAAGATGACGTCGACGCCCCCGAACGTTTTCTTGGCGAGGTCGACCAGCGCCGCGTTGTCAGCTGGACTCGTCACGTCCGTCACTCGGTAAACCGCTTGCCCGCCCGCGCTTTCGATAGCGGTGACGAGTTCCTCGAGTTCGTTTTCGCGCCGCGCCCCGAGGACGACTTTCGCGCCCCGGCTCGCAAGCAGTTTCGCTGTCGCTTTGCCGATACCTGAAGATGCGCCGGTAATAATCACGATTTTGTCTTGAATCATCTCGTGTCTCCTTTCGCCGCCGGGGAGGTCTCATCCTGCCCGACGACCTGCCCTTAGAGAATAGTTCGGACCTCTGGCAGATCGTTAGAATAATCGTCCAGAAAAATTGGACGATCCTGCAATGTGCTGGATTTCTGTAGAGTAGGTGAATATCATGGCGCTTGTGAACGAGCTGCTCGAGACACGCGACGCCCCCAGGATCGCAGCCAGCCTGCATGAACTGGCCGAGCGCGTCGCACGCACGATTCCCGAGGACGGGGTGATCGATACCCCGGACGGACTCCGGCTCTACCGCGCCTCTGCACCCACCGACCCCGAATACGGCGTCTCGTACCCGGCCCTGTGCCTCGTGGTGCAAGGGCGAAAAGAGGTCATGCTGGGTGACGACTGCTACCGCTACGACGCGAACCATTACCTCATCACGGCGGCGGCCCTGCCTATCGAAAGCCGTATTCTTGATGCCTCGCAGGAGCGTCCCTGTTTGGGCATGGTCATCAAACTCGATCCTACGGTCGTCGGCTCGGTCATCGTCGAAACGATGCGGCCCACGCAGCGGAATCAAGCGTCCGTCCGGGCCTTTAACGTGAGTCCGATGGACGAGGACCTGCTCGGTGCGGTCATCAGGTACCTCAAGCTCATGGACGTACCCGCAGACGAGGCCCGCTTTCTGCGGCCACTTGTCCTGCGGGAGATCGTCTTTCGCCTCCTAAAAGGCGATCAGGGGGGCTGGCTCCGGCATACTGCAGTTCTGGGCGGCCATAGTCACCGCATCGCCGAGGCGCTCGAGCGTCTGCGCAGTGACTTTAACAAGCCGCTTCGCATCGAAGATCTCGCTCATGATGTCGGGATGAGCGTGTCGGGCTTTCATCACCACTTCAAGACCGTGACTGCCATGAGTCCGATGCAGTTTCAAAAGCGCGTCCGCCTGCAAGAAGCGCGGCGGCTCATGCTCTACGAAAACTTCGACGCGGCCCGCGCGGGCTTTCAGGTAGGCTATGAGGACACCTCGCACTTTAGCCGTGAATACAAGAGCCACTTTGGTCAACCGCCTAGGCGG
>JBMDWS010000131.1:0-4089 GCA_048594695.1 Truepera sp.
CCGCGTCTTCGCCATATTTAGCCTTGTAGGCGGCGATAAAGTCGGCGTTGGCCGGGTTGTCGAGGCTCTGGAAGTAGTTCCAGGCGGCGTAATTCCCGGCGACGAGTTCGACACCCATGGCCTGCGCTTCCTGCTCGGCAATCGAGAAGGAGATGATCGGCAGCTCTTCAGGTGTCAGGCCGGTGGCGTCATACTGCTTGAAAAACGCCACGTTCGAGTCGCCGTTCAGGGTATTGAAGATGATGTCGGGTTCCGCCGCCGCGACCTTATTGATGACCGAGGAGAAGTTGGTGTCGCCCAGAGGCACGTAGTCTTCACCCGAAACGACGCCGCCCCGGTCTTCGATGTGCTTTCTCAGGATGAGGTTGGCCGTGCGCGGAAACACGTAGTCCGAACCAATCAGGTAGATATTCTTATAGCCCTGCTCGAAGGCCCAGTCGAGCGCCGGCAGCGTCTGCTGATTGGGCTGCGCGCCCGAGTACATAATGTTGGGCGAGCACTCGTTGCCCTCGAACTGCACCGGGTACCAGAGCAGGTTGCCCGTATTCTCGAAGACCGGCAGCATGGCCTTACGACTCGCCGAGGTCCAGCCACCGAACACGGTCGCCACGCCGTCTTGCTGAATAAGTTTTTGCGCCTTCTGGGCAAACGTCGCCGGATCGGACGCACCGTCCTCTTCGATGACCTCGATCTGTTGACCCATGACGCCGCCCGCCGCGTTGATCTCGTCGATGGCGAGCATGGTTGCTTCGGCCACCGTGATCTCGCTGATGGCCATAGTGCCACTCAGAGAGTGCAACACACCGACTTTGACCGTGTCTTGAGCGAACACCCCCGTGCCGAGTACGAGTGCCGCCATTACCGCCATACGCCCGAAACGCACCTTAGGGCTCCGCTTGACAGCCACTTCCTCAACCAATCCGCCATGACGCATGAAAACCTCCAGCCACCTGGTTTTAGTGGGATAGAAAACGGCTCTCTCGATCCGATCTCTCAAGCGAAGTGTAAGTTGAAAAGTTTATATTTGTCAATTTTTATAGAAACATTTAGCTTTATTTTTTCCTTTTTTCTCAGTAAAAATAGCTTAAGTGTGCGTGCTGTAACAGTTTTATTTTACGCCAGGCTTTAGAGCATCAGGCGGGTCAGTGGCAGAGGCAAAACGCTGCGGCGGGCGTGCCAGGCATTCAACACCGCCGCCAGCTCGAGCCTGAGCGCCAGGCCATCATGCGCGAGGGCTCGCAAGTAGCCCCGCTGCGGCCCGCACGGACCTGTAACGAGCGGAAAGGGTGCCACGGGCCCCTCCCAGGGTGTATCCCAGAGCCAGAAACCGCTCGCCAGATACGTGTAGGCGTCCGTCACGCCGGTCAGGGGGGCGTGCTCAGGGGTCAGCTCGAGCGCGTCAGCGTAAACGAGCGTGCCCGCGAGCGTCACCCGCAGACGGTTGCTGAGCCGCCGGAAGGCAAAACGTTCTCCGCGCCCCACCCGCCCCATGGCCCACGACTCGAGGCAGGCAAAACGGGCACCCTCGGCGAGCGCCACACAGGTCTCGAGCCGTGTATCGCTGTCCCTAAAGGTGATACTGAGGCCGGGGTAAAGCTCGAGTTCACCACCGTCATCGACCTGAATGTCGAGCGTCTGCTCGGCCCAGGTACCGGGAGGCGTGGCGTGCAGCTTGGTCGCCGCCTGATTGATGAGCACCACCCGCGCCCCGGCCCCAACCGTGACCCGCAGCGCGTAGCGGTCGCCTGCCAGCAGCCCCGGCCCCACGTTGAGCAGTTGCAGCAGCACGCGCCCGTCGCCCAGCTCGAAGGGCCGCAGGACTTTCAGCGGGTAAGACGCCCGCTGCGCCCCCAGCACCGTCCGGCCTGCTCGAGCGCCGAAGGTCAGCTCGAGGTGGCTTTCACGCGTTGCAGGTGCAGCCTTAGTCAAGATTGTGCGTCAAGATTGCCCGTCAGAAGTGCGTGTCACGCGGGCAGCTCCTCGAAGAGCACCTGCTCGCGAATCCAGGCGATCACCCGCTCGACACCTGTCCCGTCCTTGAGGTTGGTGAAGACCTGCGGCTTCTCGCCGCGCTGCGCCCGCGCATCGCGCTCCATCACCCCGAGGTCGGCTCCGACAAGGGGCGCGAGATCGATCTTGTTGATGACCAGGAGGTCGCTGCGCGTCACACCCGGCCCGCCCTTGCGCGGCACTTTATCGCCGCCCGATACGTCCACGACGTAGATACTCACGTCCACGAGTTCGGGGCTAAACGAGGCCGCGAGATTATCACCACCCGACTCGAGAAACAGGATATCGGCCTCTGGGAAAGCCTCACAGAGGTCGTCGACGGCCTCCTGATTGATGCTCGTGTCCTCGCGTATGGCGGTGTGCGGGCAACCACCCGTCTGCACGCCACGAATGCGCTCTAGGGGAAGCGCCCCGGCCCGCGTCAGGAATTCGGCGTCTTCATAGGTGTAGATGTCGTTGGTGATAACAACAAGGCTGTAGACGTCGCGCATCCGCGTGCAGAGCGTTTCCAGCAGGGCCGTTTTGCCGGATCCGACAGGCCCTCCGATACCAATTTTGACGGGCATAGAACTCCTAACTCTGAAAGAGGCGGGTATAGAGAGAGATTTGCTGATGGGCGCGCAGGTCGAGCGCGGGCGTCGCGGCAAAGAGATTGCCTTCGGGATCGTGACGAACGCGCCGGACGGCTTCGGGCACGAGCGAGTGCAGGGAGGTGAGGATCTCCTGCGACTGTTCGGGGCTGAGCGGCATCGCCCGGGTGGCAGCGGCGAGCGCGGCGGTCAGGCTCGAGTGCAAAAACGCGCTGACGAGCGCCCCTTCCGGCACGCTCAGCCGCCTGCCGAGTGCTCCGACGACTACGGCCTGATGCGGGGCTGAAAGCTCGAGCGCAACCTCCTCCGGATAGAGGCGGCGGGCGAGAAGCAGAAGCCGTTTGCCAAGCTGCAGGCTGGTTTTCTGCAACCCCGGCACCGACTTCCAGGCGCTCAGGGTCACACAGAGTGCCTCGAGCTCCTCCGTACCCTCGGCCCGGCAAGCGAGCACGCAGGCCGCCGCGTCGAGCCGCCCGAAGCCAAGCTCGAGCTGCGCCCGCAACAACTCCCGCAGCCCCGAACGGTCCAACCCGCCCTGCGCGTAGGTCTCGAGGCCCCCCGAAAACGCGAACGTGCCCACCGGAAAGGCCGAGTCGAAGAGCTGCAGCAGCCGCAGGAGCGCGAGACCCTCCACCTAGCCCGCCGCGTTCAGGTGTTCGGTGTAGTAGTGATGCGTTTTGGCGATCACCGTAATGACGTTCTTGATCTCCTTCTCGAGCCGGAAACCCGGTCCCGCTGGCAGATAGAGCACCGCCCCCTGACGGCGCACCAGCACGTTTTCGACGATGATGGCCCGCAATAGCCAGACTGCCATCGCTTCATCCCGACACTGCACCCCGACCCAACCCGGCGACGCGCTCCCCAGGGTCGGTAAGCCCGTGACGAGACCGACGCCGCGCCGGATTTCGGCAACGACCGACGCGTAGTCCGCCGGACGTGCCCTCACCTCCTCGGCTGTCGGGGGCTCCAAAAGCGTGCCCCGGTGCGTCGGTCCACCTGCCAGCGCGAGGTCGCAAAAGCTGCCCCACATCTCGTCCCAGGGCACCAGGCCGTCCGGCCCGAACTTGAGGCTCGCCGAGCCCATCGGCGCGGGGCTGACGGTGGCTCCATCCCGATAGCGCGGGGGCAGCATGGCCTCGAGTCCGTTCCCGAACCCGTGGGCGTGCTCGCCCGGCGGCCTGCCACGAAAGGGACGGCGCTGCCGCGCCACCTGAAAGCCTTCACGCCGAAGGCGCGCCTCGAGCGGAGCCGTCCAGAGCGTCACGAGTTCACCACTGTCGACAATATCGAGGTCGACGTGCATGTTGCCGATGAGATGCCCCACACGGGCGGCTTCGGCAGCACCCTGAGGCGCGACGACCAGCACATCCTCGGGAGCCGCGCCCACGACGTAGGCCTTCGTCTCGTTTCTGTGGAGGAGCGCCCCGACTCGCAGCACCGTGCCGGTTGGCAGGGCCAGCGCGAACGCCTGACCGTCGCTCGCCGTAAC
>JBMDWS010000132.1:0-31584 GCA_048594695.1 Truepera sp.
GCCCAAGGCCGGGTTCAGAACTGCGCCGCTCTGACCGCCCGCGATCGCAACGGCAACCGAAAGCGCACCACCGATGGCCAGGCCGAGAGCTGCTGGGTTGAACCCACTGACGACCACGCGAATGATGATGAAAACCAGTAAGAAGGCGCCGATAAGCTCGAAGACAAAGGCGTTTCCGGGGACTGGAGGCGTGATTTGAGGCCACGCACCACCTGCGAACGACTGCTGCACCAGGACTGCCAGGAAAGCTCCTGCGACCTGGGCAACCATGTAGGCGATACCACGGCCCACCGAGATGCCACCAGCGACGATAGCGCCCACCGTCACAGCGGGGTTGACGTGCGTTCCGGACACGTTACCGAGCGCGATGACGAGAATCATCAATACGATACCGATGGTAAAGACGATCATCTCCGGCGGGGAAAAGAGCACGGTCAGCAGTAGGAAGAAAGTGCCGATGAGTTCTGCGGCGAGGCACTTGAAGAGGCTCGGGGCTGGCGGCTCAACAACTTCTACGACTTTTACGGCGTTGGCCATAGGCGGTCTCCACTTCGGGTTAAGTTTTTCACCTTTCAGGTGAACGGTCAAGCATTGTATGTCGCAAGCTGCGTCAGGGTCAATAAGCGAAAGAAACAGTGATGATTAGTGTCGTGCGCAGTCTAAGCGCCCGTCGGGACAAGAGACTCAAGTCGCCTCGAGCGTGGAACCTGCCCTGCTACAGCCTTACGCGTACGGGACGCCCTGCGCCTCGACATAAAGCGCGTAGAGCGACTGGCTCGCGGTAATAAAGACGCGGTTACGCTTGTGTCCGCCGAAGGTCAGGTTCGCGACCCTCTCGGGCAGATGAATCTTGCCGATCAGCGTGCCCTCGGGGCTGAAGACGTGGAGGCCGTTGTCGCCTTCCCCTGTACCGCTGGCGCTCGACCAGAGGTTCCCTGCCGTGTCGCAGCGAATCCCGTCCGCCAGGGCCGTCCCGAGGTCGCAAAAAGGTGTGCCGCTGCTCAGGTTACCCTCCAAAACGTCGTAGGCCATGATGCGAGCGGGCGTGCTGCCCGTGTCGGTGACGTAGAGGTGCGTCTCGTCCGGAGAAAAGCAGAGGCCGTTGGGGCGCAGGAGATCCTCGATCACCACCGTTGCCCGGCCCGGGTCGGGCTCGAGGCGGTAGACCCGCGTGGGCAACTCGAGCTCGGCTTTGGTGCCTTCATAGTGGCCCAGGATGCCGTAGCCGGGGTCGGTAAACCAGACGCTGCCGTCCGAATGAACCACGACGTCGTTGGGTGCGTTCAGGCGTTTGCCCTCGAAGGTGTCGAGCAAGACCGTGACGGTGCCGTCGTACTCGGTGCGAGTAACGCGGCGCGTCCCGTGTTCGCAGCTGACAAGGCGGCCCTGGCGGTCACGCGTATGACCGTTGCTGTTGTGTGAGGGCTGCCGAAACACGCTCACCGCGCCCGTCTCCTCGTTCCAGCGCAGAATGCGGTCGTTGGGGATGTCGCTCCATAGCAGGTAGCGCCCGTCGCCAAACCAGACTGGCCCTTCGGCCCAGCGGCTGCCCGTGTAGAGGCGCTCGAGCGCCGCGCTGCCCAGCGTCAGTGAGGCAAAGCGGGGGTCGATAATCTCGATAGCCGGGTCGGGGTAGCCGATAACGTCCCGCTGCCAGTCTCGGTCCAGCCGTCTGTCTTTTGTCCGGTTCTCTTTCATCCTGCGCTCGGCAGGAAGAAGAAGGCGACGCCCAGAATCACGTAGACGCCCAGCAGCATGAGCCCCTCGAGCCAGTTGGTCTCGCCGTCACGGGCGACCGAGTTAGCGATTAGAACCGCGCCGATAAGCGCCACGAGCTCGAGCGAATTGTTGAGAACCAGATCCATCGGTTTGCCGATCACAAAAGATAGCACCACCAGGAGCGGCGCGACCAGGAGCGCCACTTGCGTCGTCGAGCCGAGCGCGATGGTCACGGCGAGCCCCATCTTGTTCTTGAGGGCAAAAAGCACCGCCGAGGCGTGCTCAGCAGCGTTGCCGACGATGGGGATAATGATAAGCCCGACAAAAAACTCCGAGAGGCCGAACGCGGCGGTGAAGCCCTCGAGCGATCCGACGAGGTACTCCGACATGAAGCCGACCAGCACCGTTGCTCCGGCAAGCACCCCGACCGCGAGGAGCGGGCTCCAGGGGTTTTCGCCGTGCTCTTCCTCGTCGGACTCCGAAAGCAGGTCCTTATGCGTAATCAGGCTGAAAATGATGTTGGCGACGTAGAGCCCGATCAGCACGAGCGACACGCCGAGGGCGAGGTGCGTGTCGTCGATACGAACGTTCTGCGCAGTAACGCCCATCGACCGCTCGGTGAAGTCGAAGAGGGCGGGCACCATGAAAGCGATGACCGAGATCGTCAGGAGGCTCGCCGTCGTCTGGGCCGCATTGATGTTGAATTTCTGCATGGGGTACTTGAGGCCGCCCAAAAATATCGAGAGCCCCAGGACGAGCAGCAGGTTGCCTATGATCGAACCCGTGATGGACGCCTTGACCACGTCGAATTTGCCTGCCGAAAGAGCAAAAAACGCGATGATCAGCTCAGTTGCGTTGCCAAAGGTGGCGTTTAGCAGCCCGCCTATGGTCGAGCCTGTGCGCGCTGCGAGCTGCTCGGTCGCTTGACCCATGAGGCCCGCGAGCGGCAGGATTGCCAGACAGGCCGCGCCGAAAATCAGGGTATCCGAGGCATGAGAGAGCTCGAGCCAGAACGCCACCGGGATAAAGACCAGGAGCCAGTAGAGAGGGTTTCGAAGCATGAGCGCAGTGTACGCTTTCGGGCTTACCGGGGCGCAAAATAAGGCAGGGCCACGTCCTGTCTAGATATGGCCCGCCCGAGTCTGGTTTCGGGAGTCTTGACAATCTGGACTTATGCCCCTGGCTCCCCCTTGCGCGCCGCGCGGTCGAGGGCGACCAGCACCCGGGCGTTCAGGGCCGCGTCCTGAAGGTCGTAGCGAAGCGGGGTGCCACTCAGAACACTGTCGGCAAAGTGCTCGCCCATCCGTACGAAGTGGTTTTCACCGCTGATCTCGTGATAGACCGGGTCCTGGCCGTAATGGTGCTCCTCGAGGACCGAATCCTCTTCGAGAAGGCCGAAGGGGTTATCGAGAAAGAGTCGTCCCTCGGTACCGGTCAGCTCCAGAAAGTTGCGCCGCTCGAGGTTTACGCCTGTATCGAAGAGTGTCGTCGCGCCGCCCGGATACCTCAACATGCCCGCAACGCTCGTATCGACGTAGCCCTCGTCGTTGGCCTTGCGGTAGGTGCCGAACGCGGCGACTTTTTCGGGCTCTTCCCCGGTGACCATGCGGCTCACATTGACACAGTAGCAGCCCGCGTCGAAGAGTGCCCCGCCGCCAAGCCCGGTGTACCAGCGAATATTGTCCCCGTCGCCCGCCTCGAACGTGTGCCCGACGTGGACAAAGGTCAGTCTGCCGACAGCGCCCGCCCGCAGCAGATCCTGTAGCTTCTCGAAACGTGGATGAAAGCGGTACATGAAGCCTTCCAGGACTTTCAGGCCCGTTTCCTCGGCCTTGCGGGCGATAGTGTCGCACTCCTCGGGGCTCATCGCCAGAGGTTTTTCCGAGAGGACGTGTTTGCCCGCCTCGAGGGCTTTGAGAATCCACTCGAGGTGCAGGGCGTTGGGCAGCGGCAGGTAGACCGCGTCGATGTCCGGCGAGGCGAGCAGCGCCTCGTAAGAGCCGAAGGCCTGCGGGATCCCGTGTTTGTCGGCGTACTCACGCGCCCGTTCATCGCTGCGCGACGCGATGCCCACGACCTCACCGTTTCGGGTTTGCTGCAGGGCAGGAATGGTCTTGCGGACGATGCGGGCCGCTCCCAGGATGCCCCAGCGCAGTTTTTGGCTCATACGATCCTCCTTGGGTTTCCGACGACTGGTTCTCCAGCCAGCTTGGCTTCCAGAAATCTTGATTTCCAGTTATCTAAGCCTACCCGGTCTGTCGGCGTGGGGCGTAAGGTTGCAGCGTGTAGTTGCCAAGGGGGACGCGTGGGTGTCATAGTCTGCCTGACAACACGCAAGACCTAAGCTCGACCTCGCGTAAAGGAGGCCACCGTGGCCCTGTTCGATCTGCCCCAGGATCAGCTCGAGATGTATAAGCCCGAGCGTCACGAACCCGAAGACTTCAGGATGTTTTGGGAAACAACGCTGGAAGAAACACGTCGCTACGATCTGGACGCGCAGTTCGTCGCGCTAGACGCCGGACTCAAGACGCTCGAGACTTTCGACGTGACCTTTTCGGGCTTTGGCGGTACCCGTGTCAAGGGCTGGCTGCTCGTGCCGCGTGGCGAGACGGGGTTGCCCTGCGTCGTCGAATATATCGGCTACGGGGGCGGGCGGGGCTTTTCGACGGACTGGCTGACTTACGCCAGTGCCGGGTACGCCCACCTCGTGATGGACACGCGGGGGCAGGGGAGCGCCTGGCGCGGGGGCGACACGCCCGACAAAGGACCTACCGGGCCAAGCGTTCCAGGCTTTATGACGCGGGGCGTCCTGTCACGCGAAGACTACTACTACCGCCGTCTCATGACCGACGCTGCGCGGGCACTCGAGGCCGCCACCCTGTGTGAGCGCGTCGATGAGGCGCGGCTCGCGGTCACCGGGGGTAGTCAGGGCGGCGGGCTCGCGTTGGTGGCGGCGGGCCTGGCGGGGTTGGGTCTGGCCCCAAACGTGGAGCACTGCCTCACGGATGTGCCCTTTTTGTGCCACTACCGACGCGCCACCACGTTGACCGACGCGCTGCCCTACGGGGAGATCGCTGCTTTTTGCAAAACCCACCGCGATAAGATCGATGCGGTCTTCGGGACGCTGGACTACTTCGACGGGGTCAACTTCGCCGCGCACGCCCGCGCCAAGGCCCTTTTTTCGGTCGGCCTGATGGACGAGGTATGCCCTCCGTCGACGGTCTACGCTGCATACAACCACTACGGCGGTGAAAAATCCCTCTGTGTCTGGCCCTTTAATCGCCACGAGGGCGGCGAGTCGTACCAGACACAGGAAAAGCTCGCCTTTTTGCGTGCGCACTGGCAATAATAGCCTCATGGACCTACAAACTCGCGTCACGCAGGCTTTTAGAGAACGTTTCGGTACCCGACCCGAAGCTGTTGTCCGGGCTCCAGGACGGGTCAACCTGATCGGAGAGCATACCGATTACAACGACGGCTTTGTCCTGCCGCTCGCCCTCGAGCGCGCGACCTACTTGGCGCTGCGCCGCCGCCGGGACAAGCGGGTGATGGTAACGTCGCTCGAGAAGGGGGAGGCGAGTTTCGATCTGACCCGGCTCGAGCGGGGCGAAGGCTGGCGTGAATACCTGAAAGGGGTTGCCTGGGCCTTACAAGAGGACGGGCACGAGTTGTTGGGCTGGGACGGTGTGTTAAGCAGCGATGTCCCGGCTGGGGCTGGTCTCTCGTCGTCGGCTGCGCTCGAGCTTGCGACCATGCTGGCCTTCGCGTTCGCCTGGGGGTTCTCCTGGTAGCAAAAACGCTTGGCGCTTCTGGCCCCGCGCGCCCAACACGACTGGGTCGGAGCCAACACGGGTATCATGGACCAGTTCATCTCGGCCTGCGCCGAGGCGGGTTCGGCGCTCCTTATCGATTGTCGCAGTCTGACGACCCGGAGTGTTCCTATTCCGTCAGGTACGGCGATCGTCATCATGGACACCATGACTCGGCACAGCCATGTGGATTCGGGGTACAACGAGCGGCGCGAGCAGTGTGAAAGTGCCGCAGCCTTCTTCGGGGTTCCGGCCCTGCGTGATGTGACGCTCGACGCCTTTACACACCGTGAAGTTGAATTGCCCGAACCGGCTCGGCGGCGTGCCCGCCACGTCATCAGCGAAAATGCGCGTACCGAAGCTGCGGCGCAGGCGATGGCAGCCGGTGACGCCGCGACGCTCGGGCGTCTCATGTGCGAAAGCCACCGTTCCATGCGCGACGACTTCGAGATCTCGTCGGCCGAACTCGACACCATGGTCGAGTTCGCGATTCGTGAACCAAGCTGTTTCGGCGCCCGTATGACGGGCGGCGGCTTTGCTGGCTGCGCTGTAGCGCTCGTACGCGAGGAGGCAGCAGCGGACTTTCAGGCTCGTGTCGCCGCGCGCTATCACGAAAAGACGGGATTAGAGCCTTTGCTCTACCTGAGCCGGGGTGCGGCAGGGGCAGAGCGGCTCGTCTAGGGGCTTGGCGTCAGTGAACGCCTAAAGCCTTGCGGCAGAGCTCGAGCGAGGCGAGAACGTCTTTTTCCGTAAGAACGGCGTGAACCTCGCGGTGAGCTTCGTTCCAGGCCCGGTGCACCTGCTGCCGTATCTCTTTGCCCTCGGCAGTCAGCTGCAGATTGACGCGTCGGCCATCGTGAGGGTCTACCTGCCGCGTCAGCAGGCCCCGCGCCTCGAGTTCGGCGACGATCGTCGAGATAGCTGGCGGCACGATCCCGAGAACTTTGTGCAAATCTTTGGGTTGCGTGTGCCCTAATGCGATGGACTCGAGCACCAGAACGCGATTGGGTCGCAGACCGAGCGGTTCGAACGCCTGTGCGGCCCGCTGCTTGAGCTTCCACATGATTTGCAGACCATAACTCCCAAGCTCATTGCCCTCAAACGCGTCGCCCTCAAGCTCATTGCCCTCAAGCTCGGCGCTGAGGGTGTCTGCGAAGTTGGTCTCGGCCTCGATCTCGTCTACTTTGATTATGTTTGTTATCATAGTATCCCCCGCTCAAGAAAGTGAATCGTTTAACCTTGTGGGCGTTCTCTGCCCTGCACCGGAGTTTCCGTGCGGGTTTTGCGTCCAATCTGCCCTGCGGCTCCGCATCATATAGTGCTCATCTTACCTTACCAAACCTGTATATTCTTATAAACTTGTACACAAGTCGTTATGTATGCGTTTGCCGCGCTGGTCATAAAGTAACACGCGTCACTGCCCAGGGGGCTACGTTCACCGCCCAAACGTCTACGTTAGAGTGAGGGGATGACTCTTCGACCTGGAAATCCTTACCCGCTGGGCGCGACCTGGGACGGGCTGGGCGTGAACTTCGCTCTGGCCTCGCAGCACGCCGAGCGCGTCGAGCTGCTTTTCTTCGACGCGCCGAACGCGTCTGCACCGTCACAGGTGCTCGAGCTTCCTGAACGCACAGGTCCTATCTGGCATGGTTATCTGACCGGGATCTATCCTGGTCAGCTCTACGGCTACCGTGTCTACGGTCCGCAAGACCCGCAGCGCGGCATGCGGTTTAATGCTAAAAAGGTGCTGCTTGATCCGTACGCCAAAGCCCTGGGACGCTCCCTAACATGGAACGACGCGCTGTTTGGCTACAAAATCGGTGATCCGAACGAGGATTTGAGTATCAGCGACGCGGATAGTGCCCCTTACGCCCCGCTCGGCATGATCGTTGAAGACGCTTTCGAGTGGGGAGACGACCGCCGCCCGAACATCCCTTGGGAAACGACCATCATTTACGAGACGCACGTCAAGGGCATCAGTAAGCGCCATCCGGACGTCGATCAGCACATCCAGGGCACCTATCTGGGTCTGGCCTCGGCGCCGATCCTGGATCACCTGACGACGCTCGGTATCACCACGGTCGAGCTGTTGCCCGTGCAAAGTTTTACCAACGACCACTACCTCGTCGAAAAAGGTCTGTCGAACTACTGGGGCTACAATCCGCTCAATTACTTTGCGCCCGAGCCGCGCTACGCGACCCGCCCCGAGGCTGCCGTGCACGAGTTCAAGATGATGGTCCGGGCGCTTCACGCGGCTGGACTCGAGGTCATCATCGACGTGGTCTATAACCATACCGGCGAAGGCAACCGGATGGGGCCGACCCTGTCGTACCGGGGTATCGACAACCTGAACTACTACAAGACCAAACCAGACGACGCTCGCTACTACATGGACTACACCGGAACAGGCAACACGCTAGACGCGACGAATCCGGTAGTAGCGCGCCTTATTACGGACTCTCTGCGCTACTGGGTCGAGGTGATGCACGTCGACGGCTTTCGCTTCGATCTGGCTAGCAGCCTGGCTCGAGGCTTCGACGACATCAACATGCGTTCGGCAGTGCTGAGTGCCATTGAGCAAGACCCGGTGCTGTCGCAGGTCAAGCTCATTGCCGAACCATGGGACGTTGGTCCCAACGGCTATCAGGTCGGCGGTTTTCCCTGGAACTGGTCGGAGTGGAACGGGCGCTACCGCGACACTGTTCGCTCCTACTGGCACGGCGGCGAAGGGCTCACCGCCGAGCTCGCCACGCGGGTCACGGGTAGTAGCGACCTCTACGCCCACAATGGGCGGCGTCCCTTTGCCTCCATCAATTTCATCACCGCTCACGACGGCTTTACCTTGCAAGACCTCGTGTCTTACAACAGCAAGCACAACGAGGCCAACCGTGAAGACAATCGCGACGGCGAGGACCACAACAGTTCGAATAACGGTGGCGTCGAGGGTGAAACCGAAGATGAGAACGTTCTCAAAAACCGTGAGACGCGCAAGCGGTCTTTCCTAGCGACGCTCCTCTTATCACAAGGTATCCCGATGCTGTTGGGGGGTGACGAACTCTCGCGTACCCAAGGGGGCAACAACAACGCCTACTGCCAGGACAACGAGATCAGCTGGTTCGACTGGAACCTGGGCGAGCGCGAAGCAGACTTTCTGGCCTTTGTCCGCGAACTCATCGCCTTTCGCAAGGCCAATCCGGTCTTTCACCGGCGCAGCTTTCTGACAGGCGCGGGAGAGGGAGAGTGCCGCGACGTGACCTGGTTGCACCCGGAGGGGCGCGAGATGGCGCAAGGCGACTGGCATGACCCGAAGCTCCGGGCGCTGGGCATGTTGCTTTGCGGTCAGGCGTCGTCCGAACTGGCCCACTCAGCGCAGGAAGATGCGCCTGATGAGAGTTATCTGCTTCTCTTTCACGGACGGCGACCCTCGAGGTTCACCCTGCCCGAGGTACCGGGGCAACCGGGTTGGCTCTGGCAGCGCTACTACGCCACTGAACCGGGCCGCACGCAGCGCCTCAGGCCGCTCGGGCCGGGCAGTGGCCTGATTCTGCAGCCGGGGCAACTTTCGGTGTTGCTGGGCGTACCGCCGCAGTCGTAAACTCAGCCGTCACCCTGCCCGAGGTCGCGTCCGGGATGGATCTGGTCCCGGACGCACTGCTCGAGGTTTTTGGCGCAAGAAAATCACCTCGCATAATTTTGCCGCAGATGGGCGTACCGTTTATATGAACCTGCAAGGCGCCGTCTGTGCCGGGAGCGAGCAGAGGTTTCGTAAGGGTCGTTGCCGAAGGCGCTGAGGAGTTCCTGCGCCTAACAACCTGTCCGCAGAAACCAGCCGTGCTGCGTAAAAAAGCAAATTCTGGACTCGAGGGCTGGATATGGATTTATATTACGCTTCTTCGATCAGCTTGAGAGGGCGCTTTTGGGCGTCCTTCCATTCCACGAGGCCGTTCGCGTTGCGGCCCATGATGACGGAGGCAGCTGTCGACGGACTGGCAAACGTGTAATCCTCGAGAAAAATCCCGCCTTCGTCCAGAACGCCTGTTTCTGTAAGTTTTTGGCGTGTCATGAGAACCCACGGTGAGGTTGAGGTCACAACCGAATCGGCAGCTTTAGAGCCTTTGAGAACGACCATGCCTTCATTTGACTGCAGGGCTTTTGCATGGGCACCCCGTGCAGTCTGAATGTAAAAATACGCTTCCTGGTTTTTGGGTGTGCTTCGCTGGGCGTCGAAAAAACGGTAGCCCAGACTGCTCACGAGCAACTGCAGATTTCCGAAGAATTCGTGCAAGAAGGCTTGTTCGTGTTCGGCGACGCGTGATCTGGTGGGAATTACGCTGTTGTGAATATGAGCCCGGCCCACCTCATGAAGGAGGGTATAGATTTCGTGTTACAGATATTTAATGTGGGCTTTATTGAGGTTTTCGTCTTTGCTTATGCAGATGACGACCTCGTTCCAGAAGTCCTTGGCAGCGTGCTGTTTGATCCGCTTATAAACTTCTTCGGCCTCGCCTACATAGACGTGAGGTTTGTCTGGCTCGAGTTCATTGCGACCGATGAGGAGATAGACTCCGGCTTGCTCGAGGTCTTCTCGTGACGCCGATGCTGTGAGCAGCGTGCGCGGAATCTTATAGAGTTTCCCAGTCCAGTTCATGAGTTCTGCCGCGATACGCCCTGTTGGATCAGCGTCGATGAGATAGAGCGTGATGACTTTTCCGAGACGCATCTCAGTCCTCTACTGCGCGTTTCAACAAACTCGAGCTGCTTTCATTGACTTGACCCGAAAAAACCTTCTGCTACTTTTGGCTGCGCAGCGCGTCACGGTCACGCAGTGGTATCGAAGAACTCTTGCTGGCGCATGAGCTGACGGTTGTAGAGCTTGCGTCCAAGGTCGAGAAACACGTAAATGTCTGGATCGATGGTGCGGTAGTAAGCGAGGTTGCCGTCCTTGCGAAAGGTGACGATGTGATTACTTCGCAAAACTTGAAGCTGCTGGCTTACGCTCGCCTGAGAGGCCCCCGAGTCTCGCTGCAGTTCGCCGACCGTTTTCTCCCCCTCGCGCAGCAAGTCGAGGATAGCCAAACGCAAAGGGTTGGCAAGTGCCTTGAAAAGCATGGCCTTGTACTGGTGAAGGGGTTGCGTCATCGGAGTATTATCACACGTGAATATACACCGAAATGTACACGGATTTACTGCTTCCCTGGACTTGCCGATCAAATCAAAGATAATTCTTGCATGTAAGAATATTGTAATATTGCTGCTAGTAAGCTACCTTAACTTGGGTGGACCACCGAGTTGCGCAGAACCAAATGCTAGAAAAGAGGATTACCCGAATGACTCGAGTGACGACAAATATCGACTCAGCCCTCGAAGAAGCCATGGCGATCGACGGCGCAACAGCCGCCATGATCGTCGATTACGACAGCGGAATGGCACTTGGAACGGTAGGTAGTGGTACCGACCTCGATGTGGCGGCAGCCGGAAATACCGAGATCGTACGCGCCAAAATGACTACCATGGACGAACTCGGTTTGAACGACGAGATCGACGATATTCTTATCACGCTCGGCAAGGCCTACCACGTCATTCGCCCGCTTCCCGGCACGACCCTGTTTTTCTACGCCGTCCTCTCGCGCAAGGCCAACCTCGCCATGGCACGTCACAAAATCCACGGTCTGGTCGACAAGGTGCGTGTGTAAGCGCGGTCGGTTGCAAAACGCTCCCTAAAAAACCAGCTAAAAAAGCTCGAGCGCGGCAGGATCTCTCCTTAGCGCGCTCGAGTCTCTTTTCGAGGTTTACCAGGAACGCCTAGTCCGTTACGGCTCCCCTAGACGCGCTCGAGACCAGCTTCGCGTACTTCGACAGCACGCCAGTCGTGTAGCGAATGGGCGGCGCGCTCCAGGCGGCGCGGCGCCGCTCCAGCTCAGCCTCGTCCACATTGAGCTGCAACAGCCTATCCTCGGCGCTGATGGTGATGCTGTCGCCCTCCTGCACGAGCGCAATCGTCCCGCCGACCTGCGCCTCGGGTGCGACGTGCCCGACCACCAGCCCATAGGTGCCGCCGGAAAAGCGCCCGTCGGTAATCAGACCCACGCTGTCCCCCAAACCCTTGCCGATAATCGCTGAGGTAGGGGAGAGCATCTCGCGCATCCCCGGCCCGCCCTTGGGGCCTTCGTAGCGGATCACCAGAACGTCGCCAGCTTTGATGCTGTCGTTCATGATGGCCGCCATGCAGTCCTCTTCGGAGTCGAAGACGCGTGCCGGACCCGTGATGCTGGTGTGCGCGAGGCCGCTGATTTTAGCCACCGAGCCCTCGGTCGCGAGATTGCCTTTCAAGATGGCGAGATGGCCTTGGGCATATTTGGGTGCGTCGAAAGGCAGCACCACGTCCTGACCTTCGGGCGGTGCGGAGGGCACATTCTTGAGATTTTCCGCGACCGTTTTTCCGGTTACCGTGATGCAGTCACCGTGCAGCAGGCCGTTCGTAAGCAGCATCTTCATGATGAGCGGGATGCCGCCGACACGGTGCAGGTCGGTTGCCACATATTTACCCGAGGGCTTGAGGTCCACGAGGTGCGGCGTGCGCTCGCGGATGTGCTCGAAGTCGTCGAGGCTCAACTCGATGCCGGTGGCGTGGGCAATGGCTATCAGGTGCAGCACGGCGTTGGTCGAGCCGCCCGTTGCCATGACCACGGTGATGGCGTTCTCGAAGGCCTCCTTGGTCATGATCTTGCGCGGAGTGAGGTCCTCTTCGATGAGGCCGAGCAGGCGCTCTCCGCAGCGGGCAGCGTCCTCGGCCTTCTCGGAGTCTTCGGCTGCCATCGTCGAGGAATAGGGGAGAGCCATGCCCATCGCCTCGATGGCGGAGGACATGGTGTTGGCGGTGTACATGCCGCCACACGAGCCCTTACCGGGGCAGGCATGGCGCTCGACCTGCTGATAGGTCTCGAGCGGGATCCGCCCGGCGTTATAAGCCCCGACCGCCTCGAACATGGAGACAATCGTCAGGTCTTCGCCGTCGTAGTGCCCCGGTTTGATGGTACCCCCATAAACGAAGATCGAAGGGATGTCGAGACGGGCGATGCCAATCATGGCTCCCGGCATGTTCTTGTCGCAGCCGCCAATCGCGATGAGGCCGTCCATGCTCTGGGCGCGGCAGACCGTCTCGACCGAGTCGGCGATGACCTCACGGCTCACGAGCGAGCACTTCATGCCCTCGGTGCCCATCGAGATGCCGTCCGAAACGGTGATGACGCCGAAGGTCTGGGGCATGCCCCCAGCCTCCCTGATGGCCTCTTGAGCCACGCCCGTGAGGTCGCCGAGTCCGGCGTTGCAGGGCGTGATGTTCGAGTAACCGTTGGCAATCGCGATAATCGGTTTCTCGAAATCGGCGTCGCTAAAGCCGACGGCGCGGAGCATGGCGCGGTTGGGTCCGCGCTCGATGCCCTTGGTGATCGTTTCGCTGCGGCGATTGAGTTTGGGTTTGGTTGCGGTCGTCATGGAGCCTCCGGGAGATAAGCGATAGCTTGCTGCTAAATGCTTATGTTACCCCTTGGCGCACCCGGAAAGATGCCTTAAGCTGAGACACGACGAGCGCCACCAGGACTGTGAAAGGAACCCTCCATGACCCGGACGCCTTCGCCCGAGGCACAACCTTTTGAGGCCAGTTTATCCTCGGCGTCACTGCCCGACGCGCCCCACCGTCGCTATAATCCGCTCCTCGGTGAGTGGGTGCTTGTTTCCCCTCATCGGCTCAGGCGGCCCTGGCAGGGGCAGCACGAGCGCCTCACGCCCCCCGAGCGCCCAGCTTACGACCCGACCTGTTACCTGTGCCCGGGAAACGCTCGAGCCGAAGACGAACAGAACCCGGACTATGAGAACACCTTTGTCTTTGTCAACGACTTCGCCGCCCTGCTGCCGGATACACCCGACCTTCCCGCAACGGCGCACCCGCTGCTGCGTGCCGAGTCCGTGCGGGGAACCTGCCGCGTGGTCTGTTTTTCGCCCAGGCACGACTTGACCCTTTCTCGGATGTCGCAAGAAGCCGTCGGTGGGGTCATCGATCTTTGGGCAGCGCAGGTGCAGGAGCTGTCGCAGGACTACGCCTGGGTGCAGGTCTTCGAAAATCGGGGCGAGATGATGGGCTCGTCGAACCCGCACCCGCACGGGCAGATCTGGGCGCAGAGCGTGCTGCCGAGCGAGGCGCGGCGCGAAGATGAGCAGCAGCGTGACTGGTTCGCGCGTACAGGGAAGCCCCTGCTGCTCGAGCTTCTCGCTGCCGAGCGGGGGAGCGAGCGGGTGGTGCTCGAGAACGACCACTGGACCGTGCTGGTGCCTTTCTGGGCGGTCTGGCCCTTCGAGACGCTCCTTTTGCCCAAGCGGCATGTGACGCATCTGCCTGACCTCGAGCCGCACGAGCGGGACGCTCTAGCCGACATCCTCCGGCGTCTCCTGACCCGCTACGACAACCTCTTCGAAACCCCTTTTCCCTATACGATGGGCTGGCACGGCGCACCGGGCGGGCGGCGCTGCGACCACTGGCTCCTGCACGCGCACTTCTATCCGCCCCTCCTGCGCTCGGCGACGGTGCGAAAGTTTATGGTTGGTTATGAACTGCTCGCCGAGGCGCAGCGCGACCTCACAGCGGAGGGGGCAGCCGCGCGGCTGCGTGCCCTAAGTGACGTGCATTATGTCGATGTTCCCGTGGCCGGGGCGGGAGCCTGAAAACGCTTGTGGGGTAGGATAGCCGCTGACAACGAAAGGCTCAAGTGCGTGGACAGAACGCGCTACAGGGGGACGACCATGACGAGTGGATCAAGCTGGCACAGAGTGCCGATAATGCCGGGAAACCAGAGGCTTGATAAAAAGAAGCGGGACATGCCTGGTCACGCGACTCCAAGCGGACAAGAGCACTAGCATGGCGCTCGTTCTGGGGGTAGACCTGGGTACGAGTGGCGTACGTGTCCTGGCTGTAGATGATTCAGGAGCACTGGTGGCGGAGAGCACGCGGGCCTACCCGCTTCTTACGCCGCATCCCGGTTGGACCGAACAGCACCCGGCAGACTGGCAAAGGGCGAGCCTGGAGGCCCTTGGCGACGTGGTGAATAAGCTGGCGGGGCAGGAGATCGTGGCGCTGGGGCTTTCCGGGCAGATGCACGGGATGGTACCCCTCGACGCTCACGGCGCGGTGATTCGTCCGGCTATCCTGTGGAACGATCAGCGCACCGGTGGGGCAGTGCGTGAACTCGAGGCCGCCGTGCCCCGCGCCACGCTAATTGCTCGTGGAGGCAATCCAGCGATCACCGGCTTTCAGTTGCCCAAGGTGCTCTGGCTGCGCGAGGCCGAACCCGAGAACTTCGCGAGGCTGCGGCACGTGCTCTTGCCCAAGGACCATCTTGGCTATGTGCTGACCGGCGCGATGGTCGCTGAACCCTCGGACGCGTCGGGCACCAACTGCTTTGTCCTCGAGACCAAAACCTGGGACGCAGACGTGCTCGCGGCGGTTGGTCTGGACACGGTGCTCTATCCTGAAGTTGCGCCGTCGCACGCGGTGATCGGTACCCTGACCCAGGAAGTGGCCAAGAGGACGGGCCTGCCCGAAGGCTTGCCGGTTGTCGCAGGTGCTGGAGACAACGCGGCGGCGGCGATAGGGCTAGGCCTCGGGAGCCATGAACCGGAGCTGGGGAGCGTGAGCCTAGGGACCTCGGGCGTGATCTTCGCGCCCCTCGAGCAGCCCACGCCCGACCCTGAGGGGCGCGTTCACCTCTTTTGTCACGCCGACGGTGGCTATCACTTGCTCGGCGTCACGCTGGCAGCGGCGGGGTCGCTGCAGTGGTATCACGACGTGTTCGCGCCGGACGTGCCCTTTGCCGATCTCGTCGCCCGGGCAGAAGCGAGCGAGCCGGGCGCAAGTGGTATTACCTTTAAGCCCTACCTGGCAGGTGAGCGAACCCCACACCTCGACCCGGACCTACGGGCTTCGTGGACGGGTCTGAGTCTGGCAACGACGCAGGCCGACGTCGTGCGCGCAGTTCTCGAGGGCGTGGCCTACAGCCTGCGTGACGCGCTCGAGGTCATCACCCCGCTCGCACCGCTTGGGCGGGCGCTGGCAACGGGGGGTGGGGCGCGTTCGGATTTCTGGTTGCAGATGGTCAGTGACGTTTTGGAGCTGAAGCTCGGGCGTCTGCGTCAGAGTCAGGGTGCGGCCTACGGCGCCGCCTTGCTGGCTTGGCAAGGGGTTGGGCGCACGAACCGGGCTGCTGAGCTGGCCCAGCGCAAAGTCGGCTCGAGCTTCGCGCCTGCAGATCCCGAAAGTTACCGGGACGCGCTAGCGCGCTACCGGAACGTCAGGATTTAGTCTTGTGTACCCGGTTGAGGGCGCTGACCACCTCTGCCGGGTAGAGCACGTGGCTGTAGCGGTTGATCTCGCTGAGGGCGTGTGCAACGCTGCGGGCCGTCTGGTAGGGGCGGGGGTGCGTGATAGCGTCGAATGTGTCCGCGACACCGATGATATAGGCCTCGAGGCTTATGGCGTCGCCCTTCAGGCCGTGAGGGTAGCCGGAGCCGTTAAACCGTTCGTGATGCTGCTCCAGGACCGTGCCGAGTCCTTTGAGAGGTGTGTCCTCGAGGAGTTCGCGTCCTGCTTCAGGATGTCCCATCATGAGTTGCCATTGGGCCACGGTGAGAGGCTGGGCGCTCTGCAAAAGCCCGGTGGGGAGCCGGAGCTTGCCGATATCGTGTAGATAAGCCGCGAGCGCGAGCCTGCCGAGGCGCGGTGCCTCGAGCCCGAGTGCCCGACCGAGTTGCCAGGCCAAAAAGCCCACGCGGGCAGAATGACCCGCTGTCTGCGGGTCTTTACGCCTGAGTCTTGCAGACAGGTTCTCTAGTGCTTCGCTGACCGCCGAATCCGTGCGGAACTGGTAGAGGAAAGCGGGCGTCTGGGCGACGTAGGTGTGTCCGGTGCGAAGACAGAGCCCTTCGCCCTCTACAAGAGACAGGGTGTGGTCCAGGTCCAGCAGTGTACCGCTTACAACAAGGGCAAATGCGGGCGAAGTGGGTACCTCGAGCGCCTGTCCCTCAGTGAGCCAAGACAAAACGAGCTTGGCGTAGGGGCCAAGCTCGGAAAGTGCATTTTGGTGACGCGAGTGTTTGCTGGCTTGTTGTCCTTTGCGCTGCACCCGCACCCTCCCTCTGTTGCGATGGCGCGACTGTAGAAGTTAGCGCTTGATCGAGATGCTAACGACTTTGCCAGATGAACCGATGCCGGTTTTGCCGTTGCCAGCAAATGCAATGCTTCCGAGGCTCAAGCAAGCCAACCCGATAACGATGATCTTCTTCATTAAGTGTTCCCCCTTCGCAACTGAATTCACTCTACGTGACCAGCGTTGCGAAAGCGTTGCAGGGTTTTTTGTGCGTGTTGCAACGACGCTGCATCACGGTTGACCTACTCTTATGGGCAGGAGGAAGACTGAATGACCCGAGAAGAAGCCAAAAGCACCCTCGCTGGAACCTGGACCTTCGAACGCGCGGGTGAACACATTTTGTTACGAGACACCAATCTTATCGAAGCCGTCCAAAGCCGTGAGGCCAAGCGGCAGGGCGGCGCGACGCCGGTTCCTGGTTTTATCAGCACACAGGCTCCCCGTTCAGCCTGAATTTTACAGCAAAGCGATCTGGGAAAATTAGTTGAAATGAGGCAGCAGCTCCCGCGTAACGCGTTGGAGCTGCGCTTTTACTGCAGGTAGGCGCGCGTCGCCAGAAGGTAACGAGGCGTGAAGGAGCTGCCAGACCTCGAGGTCATCCCGGAGTGTTTCAGCCAGAACCAGGAGCAAACCGGGATCATTTGTTTGCAATACGCTTTGTTTCAGTCGCTCTTCGAGCATCTCGCGCATTTCCTGTACCCCGGGAGCCTCACTCTGCTCGAGGAGCGGGCCGCGGTAAAGTTCAAGCGCCTGCCTCACTTTTCCTGCACCCAGCGCCGCTTCAAAGGTCTGCACGTCGAACTCGAACGGTATGGTGATCTTGTACGGCTGGGGGTAGGCGCTGACCGGGATAAGGGTGCGAAGGCGCGAAACGGCTGAGCGCAGCGCGACGAGTTTGGTGTCCTCGTCGGCATAGAGCTTGGTGTGAAGCGCTTCGGCTGAAAGTCCTTCAGGATGCAGCGCCAGCAGGACAAGTACCTCTAGTGCGCGTCCCCCAAGCTCGAAAGCTTTACCTTCAAACTGCACCTCCGGTTCTCCTAGCACGCGGATGCGCAGCTTGGCATGCTGCGACGTGAGTTCATCCCAAACGGCCTTGAATTCGGCGCTCGGGCCGCAGAAGAGGCAAAATGCAGCGGGCGTGAGGTTGAGTAGTAGCTCTTGCATCTCACTGTCGAACTCACTGAGCTTCATGGCGTTGAGTCTCATGAGGTAAAGCCCAGCCGTAATTCGGAGGCTGGCCTCGAGTGAAGACTCATGTAGAACGCTTAGCAGTAACCCCCGAGCCTTGTCCGGGTCGAACGTCGTGTATACCATCCCCAGCGCGAGTGCAGCAGGCCGAGCATAGTAAGGATCTTCATCTGCAGTCAACGTAGAAGCGTGTTGCGCCTTGGCTAGCGCGTCGTCTTGCCTGCCTTGCTCGAGGAGGATTCTTACGAGTGGGATAGAGCGGCGACCCAGGTTCCAACGCGGACTTTTTTCATAGTTTTCTGTCGCATATAGGAGAGCATCGGTAAAATTTCCTTCGATGACCGCGAGGTGAGCCAACACAAAGAGAAAATTACTGGCAATGATAGGACGCGCTTGTATCAGAGCATTTTTCCCTTCCCCCAACAAGTCGCGCAAACCCGTAGTTTGTCCCAAAAGAACGTTAGAAGTGGCTGAAGCGTATACAAGGCGCAGCTTCGAATTCCCGTCTTTCAGATCGGCCTTTTTGAATATATTTAGAGCCCAGTCGCTCCACGTCGCTGCCTCCGCGAATTTCCCCAAGTAGATCAAACTTTCGGCCAGAGCCCCAGCGTTTCGAGCAATGTCGTAAGGTCGCCCCTGCTGCTCCGCCACGCGCACGCTATTCCGCAGAATCTGGCAGCCTGCTTTGTCATCGGGGTGTATACGTCCGAGCTGGAAAAGGGTGAAGGCGTTGGGTGAGATCGCAGCTGCCCGCTGAGCGTGCTCGAGCCTCACCTCTAGGTCGTCAAGCATCCCTGAATAGCGTGACCGAAGCATCGGCGCTTCGTTATCTTTCAAAAACGCCTCGATCATGGGTATGAGTGGCGCGTGCGCGGACTGACTGTCGGCTGCAACAAGCCGCCACTCGAGCATCTTTTCTCCCAGCTGATAGGGTTCATCGAGGCTCTCCAAGAGTAGATGCAACCGTGCCAGGAGGCCGCGTTCCAAGTACGCCTGCCCGGCCTCTTCGATAAACTCTTCAACGCGCCCAGGCAGGCTCATGACGGCCAGCTCGAGCGCCTCGGTATAGCGGCCGAGGTCGAGGAGCACGTCGAGGAGCGTATCCGGCGAAACCAGCTGTCCCTCTCCTAGAGCTGTGAGCCTACCCTGCGGCGAGGGCACGTGCGGCAGGGGCTCCCGCCTCAGTCGGCAGATGCTATTCATGAAGGGTACGTAAGCTCCACTCGAGGAGCGCCAGAGCAGGCTGCGTTCATCGTCGCTGAGGTAAGGGCCGGCGAGATCGGCAGCTTCCTCTTCGTTGAGCGCCAGTTCGATCTGGGTAAGGTGTAGCCCCATGGGAAAAGTCGGGACGCTGCCTGGGATATTCAGGATGATCTTCGCTCCGTCTTCGACGAATTCGAGCAGCGAATCTCGAAAGACCGGATTGAAGTCGGCGTTGGTGCAGGCTATCGTCAGCGGGCCGAGCAGGGGCAAGCGCTTTTTAAGCACCTCGAGGCTGTAGAAAAACGGCAGGGCGTGAGGCAGAAGGGTGCTGCCAAGGGCCTGATTGACCGCGTCGGCAAAAAGGTTGTTGATGGCGATGTAATCGCTTGCGGCGGCAGGGGTTAGCTCGAGCCAGGCAAGACGCTCCTGCTTAGCGAGCGCGTCGATAAGGTAAGGCGCGCCGAAGGCTTCACCCCCCTCGAGCAGGACGGGACCAGGGTGCGCCTTGATGCGTTGCAATAGCCGCGCTAACCACACACCTGATTTTACGTGGTTTTGCGTTGCGGAAACGATCTTTTTTATCGGCTTTCCCGTCTGTCTGCACGCCCGTGACTGCCTTAAGCTTCGACGCGGTCACGACCTCCCTGCTTGGCTCGGTAGAGCGCACGGTCGGCGCGGGCAATGAGTGTTTCGGGGGTATCGCCGGGCCGATAGGCCGTCATGCCAATAGAAACGGTGAGCAGGTGCTCACCTGCCGCAGGTTCTGAGCGCACCGAGTAGCGCAGGCGCTCACCGAGCTGCTGAGCTTCATGCAGGTCGGTCTGCGGCGCGACGACGATGAATTCCTCACCCCCCCAGCGTCCTAGCGTATTGCCGGCACGTAGCTGCTCACGCAGGCGCTGGGCAATATGCTGCAAGACCTCATCGCCGACGAGGTGACCAAAGCGGTCGTTGAAGCGTTTGAAATGGTCGATGTCGATCATCAGGATGGCGCAGGCAGAACCTGTTCGGCTCGACTGAGCAAGCGCAGTCTCGAGCGCGGTCTCGATCTGCCGACGGTTGGGCAGCCCCGTGAGGGCGTCGTGATTGGCCAGGCGCTGAAACCAAGCAGCGTCCTGCTTGACCTGGGACAATTCGCTTTCAAGCCAGGCTGCGGTTGCTACAAAACTGATGAGGAGCCCCTGAGAAACGGCGAAGAGCACAGAAAAAAGCGGCCCGTCGAGTAGTCCGGAACCGCCGAGGGTCAGCAGGGCGTGAGGCAAATTCAGGAGGAAAAAAGACCCGACCACACCTACGGCCTGCAACAACGCCTGGGGACCTGGAAAGCGGTGAAAAAACTGGGCATTGAGAGCGGGTAGAAAGAGGACTGTGACGAGGACGAGCTGTTGCGACGTGCGAGAGGGATAGGCCCCGTAGAACGCGAAGAGCCAGCCGACGAGCAGGAGGACAATATAGAGGTAGGGAGCGACGTCGAGCAGGAGCTGCTGACGCCGCTTCGGAGCAACGATACTCACGACATTATAGGAGACAAGCCCGGTCAGAATGACGCTCATCGGACTAAGGCCTGTTTGCCACCAACTCACCGCCGCACCGACGGTACTGAGGGCAAGCGTGGTTAGAAGTAGGGTGACCTGAGGCCACCGTGCCCGGTTTCGGCGTGGTTGTTGAGGGGCATCGTAGGAGGGTGTCATGAAAAAGTGTCCCCGCTATACACCTAACAGTTGCACGCGGAGCTGTCACGCATAGTAACAAATCGCCGACCCCGAGTTTAAGTGGCATTCACCTCAATTTCTCGAGATTCCCGTACACGGATGCCAAAAAAGCGTGTTCTGGACGCGGTACAATTTTAGATTTCACATAAAACTCATACAACCGAATTATCTTTCAAAAACATAATCAGTTTTGCTGACCTGAATTTTTTACAAATAAGAATAGGGATTCAATGCTGGATTAGAGTAACGCAAGATAATCAAATGACCTGTTGCACAAAGCACTTACTTTTCTACAACTACTATTGTAGGATTCTGACGGTGAGCACCTGTCTTTTGGTGATCTCTAGTGAGTGAAAGGAAGTCAACGTGCCAACTAGCGCCAGTCGCGCCACGATACCCAATCATAATCAACGTCTCATCCTAGATCTTGTCCGAACGCGGGGGCCGATCTCCCGTGCGGATATAGTACGGCTATCGAATCTGACCTTTCCTTCGGTGTCTCGTATTGTCAGCGAACTTATCGACAGAGACCTTATCGAGGAGAAGCGGCAGCGCCGGGGGGGGATGGGGAAGCCCCCGACCGAACTCGAGCTCATCCCCGAAAGTGCCTACGCGTTGGGTCTGAGCCTCGACGAAGGTCGCCTTAGCGGCGTGCTCATCGACCTCGCGGGCAATGTCCAGGCTCAGGACATCCTCGAGCTGAGCGACACCAGTCCCGACACCGTCGTACCGTGTATGCTCGAACTCGCCAAGAAACTTATGGCGACAAAGCATGTGCCGCCGAAGCGCTTTTTGGGGCTCGGCGTCAGTTTGCCCGTGCCTCTGCACACGGATAAGATAGCGAGTTCTGTTTCTCAGTCGCTTAGTGACCTTGACGAATGGCACAACCTCGATCTCGCCGAGGTTCTTGGTCAGCAGATGGGGTGTCCCGTCGTGCTCGAGAATAACGCCACAGCTGCGGCGATTGCCGAGCGCTGGAACGGTCTGGGCCGTACGATGTCTGACTTCCTCTACGTCTTTATTGCGCAAGGCTTCGGTTCCGGGGTCGTGCTGGGCGGGCTGCCGCATCATGGGTCGCACGGGTTTGGCGGTGAACTCGCGAGCGCGCCCGTCTATCACGCGCAAGAGGGTGAGGTCAGAGATCTCGGCCATTACGCTTCACCAAGGGTCCTGTTTACAAGACTTAAAGAAGCAGGTTTGGGAACAGGTCTTAGCGACCTTGAAGCCCTCTATGAGAGCCGCAACGACATCGTCATGGACTGGCTCGAGCGGACCTCTAGCCTCCTGGCGCCGATTCTCGTTTCGACAGAGTGTCTTCTCGACCCCGAAGCGATCATTTTCGGTGGGCGGTTTCCGGTCAATCTAACAGACGCCCTGATCGAGCGCATCGGGAGTCACTTCCCGGCGTACTGGCACGAGGCAAAAGGGTACCGGGTTCAGCTGCTGCGCGGGGCGACGGGAGAGTTCGTCGCCGCCCAGGGAGCCGCGACCCTGCCTATTTACCGGGCCATGACGCCCGACGCGGTAGCAGTGCACGCGCCCCGGCTCGTCGCGTCCTAAAGTTACTCGCTGACAAGGGCCGCCCTCAGGGCGGCCTTTTTTGTAGGCCGAGCCTTGAATAGAGTCCCAAGCAGACGTGGCTTTCTGGACTGCTGTTTGCCAGGGTAGAAGCAGTAGACTGAAGTGATGCTCGAGTGGATTCAAGGCATAACGCTGGCCCTTGGCTACCCCGGTATTGCTCTACTGATGTTTCTCGAGTGTGTGTTTCCGCCACTCCCCTCCGAGCTGATCTTGCCGCTCGCTGGCTTCACCGCCGCGCAGGGTCGCATCTCGCTTCCGGGCGTCGTTCTGGCCGGAACTGTAGGGGGACTCCTCGGTCAGCTTCCCTACTACTATCTGGGCCGCTCACTGGGGGCGCAAGTACTCGTGCGCTGGGCCGACCGCTACGGGTCCTGGCTGACCTTTTCGGGTGCCGACATCAAAAAGGCGAACGCTTGGTTCGACCGCCACGGCGTGTGGGCCGTGTTTTTGGGCCGTTTTATTCCGGGGTTGCGCTCGCTCCTGCCGATTCCGGCGGGCATCAGCCGGATGCCCATTCTGCTCTACTTGCTCTATTCGTTTCTTGGTACCGCGATCTGGTCGTTCTTACTGACGCTGCTAGGCTTTATCCTGCGGCAGAACTACCATCTGGTCGGGCGCTACTTGGGGTTATTCGTCGTGATTCTGGCGGTGATCGCCGGGGTTGTCGGGCTCGGCTTGTTGCTTCAGCGACACCTGCTGCGGCGACGGCGCGTGTCGTGATTCGGGTCAAGGTGTTTGCTGATGCCAGAGAGGTTGACTGGCAAGGTCAGAGCGCGCATGTGTGGATCGATATGGTGCAGCCGAGCGCAGACGAGATTCGTGACCTGGAGGCGCACCTGCGCCTCAACCCGCTGGCGCTGGAAGACGCCCTCGAGACCGAACACTGGGGCCGCTTCGAGCGCTACCCCGAGCATTTTTTTCTGATCTTTCGCACGTTTGCGGACCCACACCATGTCGACGAAAAGAGTAGCGAGATCGATATCTTCTGGTTCCCTGAAACAGACGTACTTTTGAGTATCAGAAACGCTCCCGTCGCGTATCTGGAGTCCATCTGGCAATCGCCGGAGCCAAGCGCTCTCAAGACGTTTTACGCGCTGTTGCAGCGCGGCAGCGACGCCTTTTTGATCTACGTCGATACGCTCGAGGAGACGACCGACAGGCTCGAGCAGCGCGTGCTGACAGGGCGCTTACAGGGGCGAAACCGCGTCTACCGCGAAGTCTTGCAGCTCCGCCGCAGCCTGATTCTGGCTCGCAAGTTGCTAGCCAACGCACGTGAAAACGTTCGGCAGCTGGCCCGTCACGCGAGCGAAATATCCGAGGAGGCGGGTCTGTTGATGCGCGACGTGGACGATCACCTGGGTCGCGCCTACGACATGCTCGAAACGGCCCGCGAACTTGTCGGCAGTCTCCTTGACGTCTACTTTGCCAGCCAGAACAGCCGAATGAACGAAACGATGCGCACGCTGACTACGGTTTCGACGGTATTTTTGCCGCTGACGTTTTTGGCGGGTGTCTGGGGTATGAATTTCGCCTTTATGCCTGAACTCGACTGGCGCTACGGCTATTTGCTTGCCTGGGGCTGTTTTGTCGTCATCGGTGGGTTGCTGCTGTGGTACTTCAAGCGCCGGGGCTGGTGGTGATCCCGCCCCGACGCTCGGGTTGACCGTGCGCCTGTAATCGTGCTAGGTGCTAGTGCTGTGCTGCCGGGCTTGCCTGGGTACGCCGCGCAATCTCTGCCCGAACCACGGGCGCGACTTCGGTACCGAACAGTTCGATAGCGCGCATGACTTCGTCGTGGGGTAACGTGCCGACCGTCAGTTGAGCTAGAAACCGTTGGTGCCCGAAAAGCTCATGCTGGCGCAGCATCTTTTCGGTGACCTCCTCCGGGCTGCCGACGAGGAGCGCACCTCGGGGTGACCGCAGGGCGTCGAAACCTTGCCGCGTCATCGGCGACCAGCCCCGTTCGCGTCCAATTTGGCTCATGACCTGCGCGTAAGCGGGATAAAAGGTGTCGGCAGCGGCCTGAGAGCTTTCAGCGATAAAGGCGTGGGCGTTAATGCTGACGGGCTGCACTTTGTGCCCGCTCGTTTCTGCGGCGCGGCGATAGCGCTCCAGTAGAGGGATAAACTGTTCGGGCATGCCCCCGATAATGGCGAGGGCCAAGGGCAACCCGAGTCTAGCCGCTCGAGTTACCGAGGCAGGTGTGCCGCCCACGGCAACCCAGATCGGCAGGATCTGCTGCGCGGGTCTTGGATAGACCGCCTGCGCGTCGAGAGCGGGCCGGAAAGCCCCCGACCAGCTGATGCGTTCGGAGGCGCGCAGCTCGAGCAGCAGCTCCAGCTTCTCCTCGAAAAGCGCGTCGTAGTCGCCAAGGTCGTAGCCGAAGAGGGGAAACGATTCAATAAACGAGCCCCTCCCGACCATGATTTCGGCGCGCCCCCCGGAGAGGAGGTCGAGGGTGGCAAAATCCTGAAAAACGCGAACAGGATCAGCTGACGAGAGAACCGTCACGGCGCTGCTCAGGCGAATCTTTGTGGTGCGCGCCGCTGCTGCTGCCAGGATCGGGACCGGGGCCGAGGCTAAATATTCAGCGCGGTGGTGTTCGCCGACGCCGAATACGTCGAGGCCGAGTTGGTCGGCCAGTACGATCTCTTCTAAGAGATCGTGTAAGCGCTGCTGTGGGCTGACGCGCTTGCCGGTTCGCGGATCCGGCGTCCAATCGACGAAAGAGTGGAGACCGATCTCGAAGGGTTTTGTGAACTGCGGTGCAGAGGTCATTCGCGCTGTTCCGTTCTGTGGGTTGGGTGGGACCTACATGGCGTTTGTAGGCCTATTGAGCGAGACGGTCAGTTTTCGGCAGGGTTCCGGGGTGGGGCCGAGGTGCGCGTCGCGAGCGCCACGAAGCTCATGACGAGCGCTGTACCTAGGGCGATGAAGGTCAAAGTCCAGGGAACTGTCAGACCGAGCAGGGCGTCGAGTGAGTAGGCGCCCGGGCCGGTAAGGATGAGCGTGGCGGCGGCTACGATCAGCACGAGGTTATATTCCATCCCACCCTCGGTGACCCAGAGCTTCCGGTTGTGGACCATGAGAACGGCCATCAGCATGGCGGCAATCACGGCGACTGCGCCGAGAGGCGTCACCAGGCCGAGCGCGAGCAACATACCTCCGCCGAATTCGCTGAGACCCGCGAGGAGCGCCCAAAAACCGGCAGGCCGCAGACGCAACGAGCCGAGAAAGCCTGCGGTGCCCTTGAGGCCGTGCCCCCCGAAAAGGCCGAAAAGCTTCTGTGCACCGTGCCCTGCGAGGAGCAGGCCGATAACCAACCGTAAGAGCAGCAATCCTAAATCCATAAGTAGAACTCCTTTGCAGAGGTTAGGGGACGCTAACCACTAACCTTTGGTAAGTCACCCTACTGCCAGTACTATAAATTGTCAAGTATATAGAAAAATGTAAGTAGCTTACTTATTTGCAAAATTTATGCTAGGGTGAGATGTGGACATCAAAAATGCGCATTCCAAGCACGACGCGCGCCTTTGCCCGAAGTTTCATGCAGCGGTCGAACTGATCGGCAAGCGCTGGAATGGTGCCATTTTGCAGCTCCTTCTCGCGGGTCCAGGGCGTTTTCATGACCTTCGCGAGGCGGTGCCGGAAATCAGCGACAAAATGCTTTCGGAGCGCCTCAAAGAGCTCGAGCATCACGGTCTGTTGCTGCGCCGGGTCATCCCCGAAACGCCTGTGCGGGTCGAATACAGCCTGACCGAAAAAGGGCGAGCGTTGGGACCGGTGCTGGCAGCCGTCTCGAGCTGGGCTGAAACGTGGCTGAGTGAGCCTGAGAAGGTCTAGCCTGGTCATCCTGCCAGGGATGAGCAGTAGCGGGCGTGTAAAGCTTCTGATACCTCGATAGTGAGCAGGGTCTCTAGCGACGTGGCTGACGGTTGTCACGCTGTGTGCGTGCTATTCTCGACCTCGTTTGTAGCAGGTATGGCAGGTTAATGCGGGAGGCTCAAAAGCATGAAACATGTTCTCGAAAAACAGCGCCTCAAGGCAGCGGACGCAGCCGAACTCTACGGTGTTCCCAACTGGAGTGGCGGGTACTTCAGCGTTGCTCCCAAGGGCGAGATGCAGGTTCGGGTGGGACAACATAGCGCGTCGCTGATCGAGATCATCCGCGACTTTCGCAGTGCTGGACATGCGCTGCCGCTGATCCTGCGTTTTCCTCAGATCCTCGTCGACCGCCTCGCACATCTCAATAAGGCCTTTGCCGATGCAACCGCCAAGTTTGGCTATGAGAACCATTATCAGGGTGTCTTTCCGGTCAAGGTCAATCAGCGCCGGGTGGTCCTTGAGACGCTCGCCGAAGTAGGCGCGACGTACCGTACGGGCGTCGAAGCGGGGAGCAAGGCTGAACTCGCGCTCTGTCTGGTTCAGGACATGCATCCCGAAGCGCTGCTCTGCTGTAACGGCTTCAAGGACGAAGACTTTATCCGGTTAGCACTTTGGGGGCGAAGGCTCAACAAAAATGTCGTCATCACCCTCGAGAAGTACACCGAGCTCGAGCGTGTCCTCAAAATCAGCCGCGAGATGAATATCCGGCCAGCCCTCGGTCTCCGTTTCAAGTTGCACGCGCAGGGCTCGGGCAAGTGGGAAGACTCGGGTGGTGACAACGCCAAGTTCGGCCTCTCGACCAGCGAAATGCTCTCGGCAATCGAGCGGCTGCGGGAGCTGGGGATGTTGGATACCCTCAAGATGGTGCATTGTCACGTCGGCTCGCAGGTCACCGACATCCGTAAGGTGCGCGCCGCCGTGCGTGAGGCTGCCCAGACCTACGTTGAACTGCACGAACTCGGGGTCGAAATCGAGTATCTCAACGTGGGCGGTGGTCTAGCCGTCGATTACGACGGGTCCAAAACGAGCTTCCACGCTTCAGCCAACTACGGCCTGCAAGAGTACGCGGATACGGTCATCTACACGATTCTCGAGACTTGCCAGCAGGCTGAAGTGCCGCATCCCATCGTCGTCTCGGAGTCGGGGCGAGCCCTGACGGCCCATCATTCGGTGCTGGTGCTGCCCGTGATCGACGTGGTCGGGCCGACTCAGGCAACCACGAAGCTGCCCGAGTTGCCCGGTGAGCCGCATACGCTCGTCGGCGACATGCGGGAACTGCTGGAAACGGTGAGCATCAAGAACTACCGCGAGGTCTTCTACGACGCGGCGAGCAATAAAGACACCATGCATAGCCTTTTCGACCTCGGCTACCTGAGTATCCTCGAGCGGGCACATATCGAGAGCCTCTACCAGCAAATCTTGACGCGTATCGCCCGGATCGTTCGCGACCTCGACTACGTGCCAGAAGACATCGAGGACCTACCCAAGCTGCTCGCGGACAAATACATCTGCAACTTCAGCCTGTTCCAGAGCCTCCCCGACCACTGGGCCATCGGGGCGCTCTTTCCAATCGTTCCGCTCATGCGGCTCGACGAGATGCCGACCCGCGAGGCCACACTCGTCGACATCTCCTGCGACTCAGACGGCAAGATCGATAAGTTCATCGACCTTCGCGACGTCAAGGCCACGCTGCCCCTGCACGAACTGCGTGGCGGCGAGCCCTACTACCTGGGTGTGTTCCTGACCGGAGCCTATCAGGATGTGCTGGCCAATTCGCATAATCTCTTCGGGCGTGTCAACGAGGCGCATATTCGCCTGACGCCCGAGGGCTACAGCACCGACCTCATCGTCAACGGGCAAAAAGCGCGCCGCGTGATCGAGAACATGGGCTACGAAGCACCGCTCCTGCGTGAATGGCTGCTCGAGGAGGTCGAGGAAGCCATCGCCAAGGACACCTTGACCAAAGGTGAAGCCGAGGCGCTCCTAGAAAAGTACAACGCCGAACTCGTGGGTTACACGTATCTCGAGGATATCTAGAGCACAAAACGACTTTACATCACAAAGGCAGAAACCCAAAGTTTTTTTGAGCTCTTTGATTCTTAACCATCGGCGGTACTCGGCAGCGTGATTTTGAGGCGCATACTGGATGATGCACGCCTACGCGATCGGGCTGGGCGCAAGCACGGCGTTTTTGACATACCTGCCGTGAACCTTGTGTTTTCGCAATCTGGGGCGAAACCGGCCGAATACTCCTGATGGCTGGGGGCTGGTTCATCAAACTCAGCGTGGTCTATTTGCGTAGGCGTAACATGCATACTTTCCGTAATCTACCTGACCCGTTGATATGACATCTGTCAGCTCTTTGGACTGACACTTGGCACTTTTACGCACCCGGGTAGCGGCGCAAACTGACATGTATGCGCGACGCAGCAGCGGTAAACCCCCTAGCGAGCAGTTCGGATGAACCGCGAGCCCCATCGGTAAATGGCGTACCCGCTGTAGCGCAGCTTGACCGGGTGGTCAAGCAGTACGGTACGGTCGCTGCCCTCGACGGCGTATCCCTGTGCCTGCAGCCGGGCGAAGTTCTGGCGCTGCTCGGACCCAACGGGGCAGGGAAGACGACAGCGGTAAGTCTGCTGCTCGGGCTTGTTCGTCCCGACGCAGGCGCAGTCTCACTTTTTGGTGGTTCTCCAAAAGACGCTGTAAACCGGATGCGTGCGGGCGTCATGCTGCAGCTCTCGGGCGTTCCGGAAACACTCACGGTGACCGAGCATCTGCGGCTATTTGCCTCGTACTATCCTCAGCCGCTGCCTCTTGCCGACGTGCTCGAGCAGACCGGGCTCATGGGTCTCGAGCGGCGGCTCTACGGCAAGCTTTCGGGTGGGCAGAAGCAGCGGCTGCACCTGGCACTGGCGCTTGTTGGCGATCCCGACCTGCTGTTTCTGGACGAGCCGACGGCCGGGCTCGATGTGGGGTCGCGGCGCGCCCTCTGGGAGAGTGTGCGGGCCTTCGTGGGGCGGGGTAAGGCGGTGCTCCTGACGACGCACTACCTAGAGGAAGCCGACGTGCTCGCTGACCGCATCGTGGTACTCGACCGGGGCCGAATCATCGCGGAAGGGACGCCACGTGACATCAAAGGGCGAGTTGCGGGACGGCAGGTGCGTTTCGAGACGCGGCTTACACCTGAGGCGCTGCGTCGCCTGCCCGAGCTGGCCGGTGAGCAGATTCGGCAGGATGGGGCTGGCTTCGTGGTGCAGGTATCGCGGGCTGAACCTGTGGTCCGGGCACTGCTCGAGTGTGATCCCGACTTGAGCGGTCTCGAGGTGACGGGCGTGGGTCTCGAGGAAGCATTTTTATCCCTCACCGAGGGCCAGGAGCCCGTTTCGTGAACCCGCCGAGATTGCCCTGGCGGCGCGTGGCGGCGTTCGGGCTTGACTATCTCGTCATCCTGCTCTGTATGGGTGTTTTGGCGCTCTTCAGCCTGAGCGTCCTCATCCCGCGCCTGAGCCTCGGTGCGCCCTGGCAGACGCAGCTTCTGGGCTTCACGACGCTCACGCTGCCCGTGTTTCTCTACTTTGCTCTGAGTGAGACCCGTTTCGCCGGGACGCTCGGCAAACGCTGGCTCGCTTTGAGTGTGACGGACGTGTCCGGTGCGCGTGTGTCCTTGCGCCAGAGTTTGCTCCGTAGTGCGCTCAAGTTTGCCCCCTGGGAGTTGACGCATACCGCTGTACATCGGTTCATCTTTTGGACGGCGGACGGGGCGAGCCTCTCTTTTAGAGAGCGAATATTCGTTGTCAGCGTCTGCACCCTATCTCTCGGGTTAGCCGCTGCCTATCTCACCGGACTCTTCCGGGGGCGTCCCCTCTACGACCGCGCGGTGCATACGGATGTTGGGTTCGCGCACTTCGTTATGCATCACAGGAGGCTGACATGACAGCGCCCACCAAACCGCAAACGGCTCGAGCACGTCGGGGCCGCAACATATTGCGCATCTACCGGCTCGAGGCCCAAAGCGAAATCCTCAAAGCCTGGCGGCTCCCGGTCTACTCGGTCTTTACGCTCGCCTTCCCGCTGATGTTCTACCTCATTTTCGGACTCACTTTCGGGGGTCGGTATGCGGGTGCCGTCGACGTTGCCGCGTACATGCTCGCTACGTACGGTGCGTTCGGGGTAATCGGGGCGTCGCTTTTCGGGTTTGGCGTCGGGCTCGCGTCTGAGCGCGGGCAGGGCTGGATGCGCCTGAAACGCGCCTCGCCCATGCCGCCTGCGGCTTACTTCAGCGCCAAGATCGTGATGGCACTTCTGTTCAGCCTCCTCGTCGTCCTTGGTCTCTTCATGCTGGGATATTTTCTCTTCGCGGTACGCTTGCCGCTTGGCACCTGGGGGTCGCTTCTCGGCACATTGCTCTTGGGCGCACTGCCCTTTTGCGCCTTCGGGATGATGCTCGGTTACCTCGCCGGACCCAACTCGGCAGCGGCGGTTGTCAACCTTGTCTACCTGCCGATGGCGTTTGGTTCGGGGCTGTGGCTGCCGCTCGAGCAGCTCCCTGCGTTTATCCAGAACCTCTCGCCCTACCTGCCCGCCTATCATTACGCCCAGCTCGCTCTCGGCACACTCGGCGCGAGCCAGGGGCAGCCTGCGTGGGTGCACGTTGCTGCGCTCATCGGTTTTACTGCGCTCTTCTTGCTCGTGGCGCTGTGGGCCTACCGCAGGGACGAAGGGAAAACCTATGGTTGACGTGTAGCGTCGACACCCGTTCGGCCCGCCTTTTCACACTTTGGAACGCGACTATTCAGAAAGGATGTACGGGATGAAACAGACCGAAGAGCAGCGCAACCAGGCAGGTGCCTTGAGAAGCGCCTTTAGTGCAGGGCTCCTTGCAACGGTTATCTACTTTGTCATCTCGGTGGCGACGTCGGGATTTAGCAGCGGCGTCCTCCTCGTGAGCCTGGCTTTGGGTGCGGCTACCTTTGGCGTTACTTGGCTGATCACGACCCTCATCGGCGCTGCGCTGCGGCGCAAGCGTTAGTGCTTCGGAGGGGCTACCATGACCGTGCATCCTCGATAAGCAGCGTCGGGGCACCCTCAATTACACCCGGCGCGAGCCCACGCTCGTCGACATTTCCGAAATGGGGTTGGAGATCGGTCACTACCCGCCACGACGCGGGCACACGAAACTCGACACTGGCAAAGAGTGCGGACAGCTCGAGCTTCACGTCGGGGGACGCCCGCTCCGCCTGACGCACGTCGACGCGCAGGGAGCAAAAGCCACAACTGAGCTTGGCCCTAGAG
>JBMDWS010000133.1:0-1621 GCA_048594695.1 Truepera sp.
TGCTTGCCGGGCGCGACTTCCTGACGCAGATCGAAGCGGGCGAGGCCGATCTGCTGCTTGTCTCACCGAACGTCCTCAAGTACGGCACCGAAACCATGCTCGACGAGCGGACCCTAGACGACCTCCGTGAAGGTCTAAAGATGCGCGTCGAGGTCGGCGGCACCACCCTCGCGGAACTCGCGCAGGCCATTCTGACGGGTGTCGGCGAAGTGCACATGCCACAATTCGGCTTTTCTACCCACGCCATTAAAGAATCGCAGCGCCAGCACTAGTCGCCCCATAAAAACGCGCTGCTGTGGACCGACGCCCACAGCAGCGTAACCCTACCGAATGTCTAAAGTGTCGCTGTCGGCCCCTCGCTCGTCCCAGGAATTTTGAGCTGCTGCCCCGCCTGAATCTCATCGGGATTGGCGACGCCGTTAGCCTCGGCAATCTTCATGTAGCTGTCGCGCCCCCCGCTGCCGTAATACTGCTCGGCGATTTCGGAGAGCGTGTCGCCCGACTTGACGGTGTAGACGATGTCGCCGTCGCCGTCGGTCTGATTGAGCTTCGAGGCGTTGGCAACGACCTGGAGACCCGCCGTATCGACGCTCGTAACGCCCTCGACCCCGGCAGCGAGGTCTTTGGCCTTAGCAAACTCTTCGTCCGAATCGACAGCGCCGCGAAGGATGATGGTGCTGCCCTTTTGCAATACATCGAGCGGGTTGTTGGCGAGGCTCGAGTCGGCCTTGATCTGCTGCAGGACTGCTTTGGCGAGCGCGCTTGGGTCGGCCTCCGCCGCGCCACTGCCGCTGTCCCCGCTACCCGTGACCTCGAGCCCGGAAAGGTCTACCCTTTCGATTCCGCTGATCCCGCTAGCGATCCCCTCGATAAGGCCGCTGTAACGCTCGCTCGGCACCTCACCCGTGACAATAGCGACTTTGTCCTTCACATCGACATTCAGGCCAAGCCCTGCTGTCTGCTCGTTGTCGCTAAGCGCGTCCTCGAGACGCCTTTTTGCACCATTACCAAAAGGCCACATCTTTACACCCCCTTGATGGCTTAAGAAAAGCAAGTAACCTTTTGGAGCTTACGCGGGAACATCGGGCACATAATGTAAGTCACACTCTATTGTTCCGGTCTGAACTCAAGGGCGTGCCTACTTGATCTCCACCCAGCCCTCACCCCAGATGCCGCGCCCCGCCCGCTCTGCCCCGTGCATCGCCTCTTCATAATCGGCGGCATAGTCGTCGTTGGGCTCGACAGTCAAGGTTTCGGCCCAGCCGACCCGTAGAATCTCGAAGTTGAGCTGCCGGTACCACGCACCGTCCAGCTCCCAGTCGCCATCCGGATCGGGGACATAGACGTAAGCGAGCAATCGCCCGTAACGGTCGCGGGGCTCGAAACCCGCCTCGAGGTAGACCTCCTGCCCCGCGACAAAATCTTCGGTGAAAGCCCGCGCCTCTCGGCCCAGCATCTGAATCTCGCTCTGGCTGAGCGGCGAGTCCGCGTCGTCGAGCTCGAGCTTGCGGCTCTCGTAGAGTTCCGGGGCGTCCACACCGATAAGCCGCACCCGCTCCTCGTCACCGTTGAGAAGAATCTCGAGCGTGTCGCCATCAGTGACTTCTGTAACCTCGACAGG
>JBMDWS010000134.1:0-3292 GCA_048594695.1 Truepera sp.
AGGCGCGACGACCAGCACATCCTCGGGAGCCGCGCCCACGACGTAGGCCTTCGTCTCGTTTCTGTGGAGGAGCGCCCCGACTCGCAGCACCGTGCCGGTTGGCAGGGCCAGCGCGAACGCCTGACCGTCGCTCGCCGTAACGCGCCGCCGCACCCGCCTGCGGTCCTCGGCGCTCATCGGCAGGGTCACAACCGTGCAGCCCTCGAGGGTCTCAGCAGGGGGCAGGCGCTCGAGCTTCACCACCGCCTCACCCCCTAAAAGAGAAAGTAGCGCTGCGCCAGCGGCAGCGTGTCAGCAGCGCTGCTCGTCACCGCTTCCCCGTCCACCGTGACCCGGTACGAGTCCGGATCAACAAGAACCTCGGGCGTAGCGTCGTTCAGGATGAGGTCTTTTTTTCCGATGCTGCGCGTATTCCGCACGGGCAAGGCGCGGCGCGAGAGTGCAGGCAGGCCCCCACCAAGCGACGCCTGCGAAACGAAGTGAACTGCCAGGGCGCTCTGGGCGCGACCGTAGTGCCCGAACATCGGGCGGTAGCGCACCGGTTCGGGCGTAGGGATGCTGGCGTTGGGGTCGCCCATCAGCGCCCCGACGATCATGCCGCCCTTGAGGATGAGGTCGGGCTTGACGCCGAAAAAGGCCGGGTTCCACAGCACCAGGTCCGCCATCTTGCCCACCTCGACCGAGCCCACGTAATCGCTGATGCCGTGGGCAATCGCCGGGTTGATGGTGTACTTGGCGAGGTAGCGGCGAATCCGCGTGTTGTCGCTTCTCGCGCTGTCTCCGGCGAGCGCACCCCGCTCCCCTTTCATCTTATGGGCTGTCTGCCACGTGCGCATGACGACTTCGCCGATACGCCCCATCGCCTGCGAATCCGAGGACATCATGCTAATGGCACCAAGGTCGTGCAGCACGTCTTCGGCGGCCATCGTCTCGGGGCGAATACGCGACTCGGCGAAGGCCACGTCCTCGGGGATGCGCGGGCTCAGGTGGTGGCAGACCATGAGCATGTCGAGGTGCTCCTCGAGCGTATTTCGCGTGTACGGCATGGTCGGGTTGGTCGAGGAGGGCAACACGTTGGTGTAGCCCACGGCCTTCAGGATGTCCGGCGCGTGCCCGCCCCCGGCCCCTTCGGAGTGGTAGGTGTGGATGGTACGACCCTTGAAGGCGGCAAGCGTGTTCTCGACAAAGCCCGACTCGTTTAGGGTATCGGTGTGGATGGCGACCTGCACGTCGTACGCGTCGGCGACACTGAGGGCCGCGTCGATCGTCGCGGGCGTCGTGCCCCAGTCCTCGTGCAGCTTGAGGCCAAGCGCACCCGCCTCGATGATTTCCCGCAGCGCCTCGGGCGTCGAGGCGTTGCCCTTGCCCAGAAAGCCGAAGTTGAGCGGAAACGCCTCGCAGGCTTCGAGCATCCGGTGCAGGTTCCAGGCCCCCGGCGTGCAGGTGGTGGCCTTGGTTCCCTCGGCGGGGCCGGTACCACCCCCGATCAGGGTGGTCACACCGCTGTAAAGCGCTTCCCATGCTTGCTGCGGGCTGATGAAGTGGATATGGCTGTCGACGCCGCCCGCTGTGAGGATCTTGTGTTCGCCCGCCACGATCTCGGTGCCGGGACCGATCTCGAGCCCCGGCGTCACCCCGTCCTGCACGTCCGGGTTCCCGGCCTTGCCGATGGCTACGATTACCCCGTCCCGCACGCCCACATCGGCCTTGACGACGCCCCAGTGATCGAGAATGACGGCGTTGGTGATGACAAGGTCCGGCGTGCCCTCGGCGCGGGTGCGCTGCGACTGCCCCTGCGCGTCGCGGATGACCTTGCCGCCGCCAAAGACAATCTCGTCGCCATAGACGGTGTGGTCGCGTTCGACCTCCAAAATCAGGTCGGTGTCGCCAAGCCGCACCCGGTCGCCCGTCGTGGGACCGTAGAGTCCGGCGTAGGCGCGGCGCTCGAGCTTCACAGGCGCTCCCGGTAGCCTGTTTGCCTGGCCGCCGCCAGCGCCGCTTCACGTTTTTCGCCCAGATCGCCCATGACCAGACCGTTCATCCCGTAAACGCGTCGCGCCCCGCCAAAAGCGACTAACGCGACCTCCTGACCCTCGCCCGGTTCAAAGCGCAGGGCGGTCCCGGCAGGAATATCGAGGTGAAAGCCGTAGGCACGCTCGCGGTCGAAGGCAAGCTCGCTGTTGACCTCGAAAAAGTGGCTGTGCGAGCCGACCTGCACCGGTCTGTCGCCCATATTGTCGACCCGCAGCGTGACGCGCTCGCGCCCGGCGCTCAGTTCGATCTCGCCATCTTCGACGAAAACTTCTCCTGGAATCACGGCAGCCTCCCTGTTACATTAGCGAATGGGGTCATGGATGGTCACGAGTTTGGTTCCGTCGGGAAAAGTCCCCTCGACCTGGATTTCAGGGATCATCTCGGGAATACCCTCCATCACGTCCTCCCGTGTCAGGAGCTGCGTCCCGTAGGTCATGAGTTCGGCGACGCTCTTCCCGTCGCGGATGCCCTCCAAAACCTCGGCGGTAATAAACGCGATTGCTTCGGGGTGATTGAGCTTGAGGCCCCGGTCCTTGCGCTTGCGGGCGACCTCACCCGCCATAAAGACTATGAGCTTGTCGACCTCGCGTTCGGTGAGCCGCATGGCACCTCCTGGCTGACGCTGCCCCCAGCTCTAAAACGGGGCAGCGTGACATTATGTCCTAACTTTACGGTTCACGCTGCCAAGAAAGCTAGAGACCCGGCCCGAAAGGCAACCTGCACGCACCTACCGCGCACACTTCCTGTGTCGCCGAGTTTGTTAGGTTGGTCAATAAGAAACATATTGACAACAAAGCCCTAGCCGAGCGCCAGCGCCACCACGCCCGCGACCATGATGCCTGCCGCGACGAGGCGCTGCCGCACGTTGCCCTCACGCAGAAAGTGCAGCCCCATCACCGCGCCGATGAGGATACTCACCTCTCGAGTCGGGGCGACGTAGCTCACTGGCGCGAGCGTCATGGCGTAGAGGACCAGAATGTAGGCGAGCGGGCTCAGGATGGCTACGGCGAACACAGCGGCGCGGTGGTCGCGCCACTCGAGCCTCACCTGCCCCCACTGGCGCAGCGCCAAAGGTGTCGTGAGGAGCGCCCGGCCCGCCGTCCCGAGCGTGGTGTAGAGCAGGGGCGGAATCATCACGCTGCTGACCGAGAATTTGTCGAAGAGCGTATAAGACGCGATGAATACCCCTGTAATGAGCCCAAAACGCACAGCCTCGCCAGCCCCGGCACCGGGGCGAAAGAGCGCCGTCCCGCCGACG
>JBMDWS010000135.1:0-10131 GCA_048594695.1 Truepera sp.
GGCTCGAGTTTGTCCTTAAGCCGCTCTAGCAGTTCTTCAAGTGAAGTTTCGTCGTGCTGCGAGCAGACCTCGAAGTAGTCCCAGCGTTGCGGAATCATTTCTTCGATAAGGTCTTTGTTTTTGCGAAAGTAAGGCAGGTACTCGCCCGCATGGTGACTCGACTCGGTGTGAAAGTAGCCGAAGGCCGCCATGATTTCGGTGCGTACGCGCTCCTGCCCACCTTCATAGGTCGAGACACCGCGCAGTTCACTATGGTCGCCGTTGTCGGGTGCCAAGGTTCCCGCCAAGGACCCCTTGAGGTGTGCGCGTCCCATCACCTGCCGCACCCTCGGGTAGAGGTCTTCACTGCCCCGTTGGAAAGTAAGGATCCAGGCCTGGTGGTTGATGCCTGCGACCCGGTACGTTACCTCGTCGTAGGGCACATCGACAGCGTGCGCGAGCATCCGGGTAGTGCCCTGGACACTGTGACAGAGGCCAACCGTCTTAATGCCCAACTGCGAGAGGTAAAGGCAATTCATGGCCATCGGATTGGCGTAGTTAAGCAGTAAAGCGTTTGGGCAGAGTGCCTTCATGTCCTGGGCAATGTCGTAGTAAGCAGGCGCGCTGCGCAAAAAGCGAAAGACGCCGCCTGGTCCGAGGGTGTCACCGACGCACTGATCGATGCCGTAGCGACGCGGAATCTCGACGTCATGCCTGTACGCCTCGAGGCCGCCCACCTGAAAGGTCACAATGACGTAATCGGCTCCGTCCAGCGCTTCCTTGCGGTCGGTCGTCCCAGTCACCCGCGCTCCGAGTTGATGATGCGAGATGAGCTCTCTTGCAGCAGCAGCTGTGCGCTCGAGCGTGTTGGCATTGATGTCCATCAGTGCAAATTCTGCTTCTTGTAAAGCCTCAAACGAAAGCAGATCACCAATGAGTCTTAAAGGAAAGACGAAACCGCCTGCACCAATAAATGCAATTTTCGCCATACTGCATCCTTTCCGACCGCGTGCTTTAGTCAGTACTTACGTCAGACTTTACTGCCATCCAACCTAAACCCGTAGTCAGACATCGTCTTTGATAACGTGGATGGTACGCTCCGACATCTGTTTGGTGGACTGATACCGGAATGGAACGCACCCACATCGCATGTTTCCTTTGCCGAGCCGGGTTTCAACCCTTCAGGCTAATCTTGAACACGTAGGCGTGGTTTCCTACAGGGTCATGCGGCAGATCCAGACGTAGGCCTTCATCGTCTTGCTTCCAGGTGAGCACCTCCTCAAACCCCAAGAGCCTAATCTCGGTGATAGCGTCCGCTCTCAAACTCGAGCCCGATTTTAAACTTGTGATCGTGAGCTCGTCTTCGGGCCAAGCCATCACGGTCACGTAGATCGTCCCCGGTTTGGCGGCAAAGCGGATATCTTTCCCAGTGAATACTTCTCGCTTGGTATCAGAAAAGGCGCCTTCGGGAACCGTCGTCGGCCCTTCGCCGAACGTTTCCCAGGGTTGGGTGTCGTAGATCGCTTCGCCGTTTTGCTTGAGCCATGCCCCAATCTCTCCAAGCATCGCCTGTTCCTTTTCGGGTATGGTGCCGTCGGCTTTAGGGCCTATATTCAAGAGCAGCGCCCCGTTTTTACTCACCACGTCCACGAGGTCGTGGATGATGCTTGTAACCTCCTTATAGTCATGGTTTTCGATGTAGCCCCAAGAATTTTTCGAGACGGATGTGTCGTTTTGCCAGAACGTCTCCCGCAAACCGCTAACCTGTCCACGTTCTATGTCGAAAACGGCGGTTCCTTCTGGAAACGCCTCATACTTGTGGTTGATGGCAACACCTTTATCCCACTCCGCCCCTCGGTTGTAGTAGTAGGCTGCAAACTTCTGTAGGTAGGGAGCAAACGCCCTTTGCTGAATCCACCAGTCGAACCAGACGAGCTGTGGCTGATATTTGTCCACAATCTCGCATGTGCGCGCCAGCCAGTCGTCCAAAAAGGGTCTGCCTGGTGACGCCTGTTCAAAATCATGGTGGTCGTTTGGGCCTGGTGCGGCAGGGCCGTAAAGCCCGAAGTTCTGCGCGTCCTGAACGTCCGAATCGAAAGCCATGCCGCCGTCGAAAAACCAGAAGTGCTCGGCGCGGTGGCTGGAAACTCCGAAGACCATACCTTCGGCACGCACAGCCTGAGCAAGCTCTCCGATAACGTCACGCTTCGGCCCCATCTTCATGGCAGTCCAGTCGCTCAGGTCGCTATCGTACATAGCGAAGCCGTCGTGGTGCTCTGCAACCGGAACGACGAACTTGGCGCCAGCTTCAGCGAAAAGCCGGGCCCACACGGAAGGGTCAAAATTTTGTGCTGTGAACTGCGGTATAAAGTCCTTGTAACCGAAATCTTTCTGGCTCCCATAGGTTTTTATGTGATGCGCGTAGCTCGCGCTACCCTCTTGATACATGTTTCGGGCGTACCACTCATTATCGAAAGCCGGAACGCTGTAAACACCCCAGTGGATGAAAATGCCAAATTTTCCGGAGGTGTACCAAGCCGGAACGCGGTAACCCTTTAGTGAAGCCCAATCAGCGGCGAATGGTCCCTGGGCGATGGCAGCGTCTATCTGCTCGAGGCCAGGGACGATGTTTTCTGAGGTATCCGTTTCCATAGAGGTCTCCTAGGGCAAGACAATGCCTTTTTTGAGGATGATGTTACTTTATCTCGCACTTCCATCCGTTACCACGACTGCAAGGAACGTCGCGAGCGCGTGCAGAGGAGGCAACACTTTGAGCCGTCCGATAGAGTTTCCGGCCGTATAGCACCGTATCGCCTGCTGGAACGACGTTACGATCCGGACCGTTTTATACGTGAACACTTATTCTATTCTTCCTCGCTTTATGAAAGCGAGGGTGGAATCCTTGGTATACACCGCTGTAAGCGAAAGCGTTTTGACCACGATGTTGACCATAGCAGCGCCATCAAAAGTAGGGGCGGCGAAAGATACGCTGCAATGGAAACTGTGTTGTGACAGGAGCTTCGTTGCTACTTGGAAAAAGCCGTGAGAGGCAGTGATTGTCTGGGGGTCACGTGGTCGTGAGTTCAAATCTCGCCACCCCGACCAAAGAAGGACCTAGATCTTCGGGTTCACGTCCTCTCTTTTTGTGTTTGGTCGACTTCTTCCCGTCTATACATCGACGCCATCCCTATGTTCGGTGTTATGGCCTCCGCCGGCGCAAATAGACAGCTATGCCTAGCACCAAAACGACGAGCAGGACGGGAACGGCAAGGACCAGAAAAACAAACACGAGGCTCATAAGGTGGAATATAGCGCCGAGCTGTGGTCAGGGGCTACCCGTTGAAACCCAACCTCTACGAGCCGGGTGTCAGCGGGGTAAAGATTGCCATTGGGGATAGACCGCTAGGCACAGTGAAATAATGGTTTTTCGACCAAGCGAGGTTCGAGAAAGGTTGGCATGACGTGACGAAAAAAGCCCTGCGCGCAGGCGGAGCAGCACTGCTTCTTCTAGGCATCTTTTTACTCTTTCAGGGAGGCCCACTCTGGCGCGGCGAGGTTCTCGCCATCATGGGCGGGCTCATGGTCGGCGGCTCGTTCGCCAAGCCCCGGTGAGCGGACGTTCTCTGGCCAACGTCCGCACGGTGCGCTACGGTCGGGGTGGACTGAATATACCCTGGCCCGCGAAGCAGGCACCATGTCCGGAGTCTTACGCCCTCATCATCACACGGGCCCGGTCCAGGGGGCTTCCGAGCTTCGGGCCTAGAGTCGCAGAGAAGAAAAGCTAAACTGTACGGCTAACCCGGAAATCGGAGGGAATGGGTCTACACTCCGGCATGGAAACTCTCATGCAAACCGCCGTATTCAACCCGCTCGCCGCTGCCATTGGCGCGCAGCTCGTTCTCGGCACGGTCGTCCTGATCTGCATCCTACCCAGACAGCGCCGCCGCCGCTAGAACGCTGCCAAGACATCTACATGAATCGGCGCGTGTCGCTACGGAACGATCTGACCGACCCACCGGAGCGAATTTGTCGCTTCACCGTTTACGCGCATCTCCCAGTGCAGGTGCGGACCCGTCGACAGGCCCGTCGTGCCCACCTCGCCAATCGTCTGGCCTCGCGCCACACGCTGCCCTGCCTCGACCCGAATCCGCGACTGGTGAAAGTAAAGGCTAAAGACGCCGCCCCCGTGGTCGATAACGACTAACCCTCCCTTGATAGGATAGGTGCCCGCGACCCTGACGATTCCGGCGTTGGTCGCGTGGATAGGTGTCCCCTCGAGCGCACCAATATCCACACCCTGATGGCGAGAAATATTGCCGCCCACACCGTACTGACGCGGATCTCCGAACGAACTCGTTCCTTCGCCGTCTACCGGCATAAGAAAGGGTTGACGCCACAGGGGACGGGTGACCCCCTTAGCGTACGCGGCCTCGAGCGTCTGCTCCTCCAAAGCGCGGCCCTCAGGCGTCGACACGCTAAGCACGTCGGGGGACAGCTCGAGCAGTTCTACTTCGCGGGGATCGGCGCTCACGGGCAAGTCACGAGAAAGTTGCAGGGTGCGCCCAAATTCGTCGGTCAGCGTCACCTCGAGCTTGTTCATGCCCGATTCGGTTCCAAGAGGCACGCTACCGATCGCGAACGCCCCCGTGGGCGAGCGAAAGACGCGCAGCGTCCCGCCAACGAGGGTTGCAGCAACTTTTGTGATCGTCGGGCTTGCACCGTAGGAGAGACGGATACCCACCGGATCGCCCGCCATGAGGTCCGGCGTCACGCGCAGCTGGGGCCGCGCCTGGGGAATACCCGCAACGACGTAGCGCGCCGTCGTCACATTACCGCCCCGGTCCGTCGCCCTTACATCGATACGGTTTTCTCCGGCTTGGGCCTGCAAGGTCAGGCGCAGGTCGTCGGTCATTCCGGCTTGATTTCCTGCCTTCGTCGTCACAGCGAAATTCACAGGTTCGTTCGCCCGAATGCGCACATCGAAACGCTCCCCTGCTGCGACGCGCTGCGGCAGCGAGACCGTGAGGGTAGGCGGAACCCTGTCGAACCAACCTCTCGAGAGGGCCACCGAGTAGAAGATAAGTAAAAGCGCCAGAAGCGCCAGCAGTATCCGCCGCCGCCTTTTGGCCCGCCGATCGGTCCTGAATCCGAAACTCACCGCTCGCCTACTCGGACTCCTGGCTCGTCACGAAGGGCAGGTTACGGTAATGGTGCGCCACATCGAGACCGTAACCGTAAACGAACGCGTCATCGATCTCGAAGCCCACATAGTCGAGCGGCACATCGATCATCCGCTTCGAGGGTTTGGAAAGCAGCGTAGCAACCTTGACCGAGAGTGGCCCGCGACCGAGCAGATAGTTTTGCAGGTACTTCATCGTCAGGCCAGTGTCGACGATGTCCTCGACCACGATGACGTGCTTGTTCTTGAGAGACTGGTCGAGGTCCTTGGTCAGACGCACCTCTCCCGAGGTTTCGGTCCGCGACCCGTAAGACGACACCGACATGAAATCCATGGTCAGCGGGAGGTCGATGGCCCGTACGAGGTCGGCCATAAAGATGAACGCCCCGTTCAGGACACAGATGAGGTGTAGGGGCTCGTTGCGGTAAGCGGCGGTAATCTCTTTACCAAGTTCCTGAATACGCTCGGTGACCTGCGCCTTACTCAGCTGGACTTTACCGCTCCCGGGCTTAAAAATAGTTGACATAGCGACTCCACACGCTCAACAGTATACGCACGCCTAACGGCGGCCTGTCAGGGGCTCTAGGTCGTCGGCGCTCAGTTCGCGCCACTCGCCGGGCCTGAGGTTCCCCAGGGTCAGGTGCGCGACGCGGGTACGCTGGAGCCGCGTGACGCGGTAGCCGAGCGCCGCGAGCATCCGCCGCACCTGCCGGTTGCGGCCTTCGCGCAGCACGACCACGCAGCCCCCCAGGGCCAGTTCTGCCGAAAACGCCTGGGCCGGGCCGTCCTCGAGCTGCACGCCCCCCCGCAGCGCCGCCATGTCCCGCTCGAGCGGCGCCTCGGCGCACCAGACGCGGTACGCCTTCTCGTGCTCATACCGCGGGTGGGTGAGGCTGAGGGTCAGTGCACCGTCGTTGGTCACGAGCAGCAGCCCTTCGGAATCGAGATCGAGACGGCCGACCGGATGAAGGCCGGGAACCTTCGGAAGAAGCTCGAGCACCGTCTTTCGCCCCCGGTCGTCGGACACCGAGGACAGCACACCGACCGGTTTATTGAGCAGGAATGTCCTCTGGGTTTGCACCACGGCCTGAACACCGTTGACCCGCACCACGTCGCCGTCCGTGACGCGCTGCCCGAGGTTGGCCCGGACCCCGTTCACCGTCACGGCGCCCTCCTCTATCAACGCTTCGGCCTTGCGCCGGCTCGCTACTCCGGCGCGCGAGAGAAATTTTTGCAGTCGCTCCGCCATCTAGAGAAAAAGCACCCCTTCGCCGACCTGTACCGCTGCCCCACCGACAGCGACGCCGATCCCCTCATCCGTGCGCCTGAGACGAATGAAAAGCTCGCTCCTGCGGCCCATCTCGACGCCCTGATAGGCGGGATATTCGGCGGTGTTCCCCGACAGAATATCCGTGTGCGCGGCGAGGTATGCACCCAGGGGGCCGTGAGCACTCCCCGTTGCTGGGTCTTCGTAGATGCGGTTCAGGCGGCTTTCGACCACCAGCATCCGAGCACGCACACTCTTGGCCTCCCGGACAAAGGCGAGCACCGAGCGAAAGCGGTCTCGTGCGAGGTGCGTAAAGGCTAGAGGATCTGGCCTGAGCCGGGCGAGCGCGTCCAACGACGCCAGCGGTACGAGGAGGCGCGGAATACCGGCGCTGCCCACCTGCGGCCTCAGGTCGGCTGCAAAATCGTCTTCGTCTAGACCCAGCGCCGTGGCGACTTCAGGTGCAGTAAACGTTTCGGAGAGCTCGGGCACACCCTGGTCCATCCAGACGCGTTTCAGGCGGCTTCCTTCCCGCTCGAGCGTCATCGTGACAAGACCGATGCCTAGCTCGAGCGTCACCTCGTCCCGACCGGCGAAATGCCCGGCCCGCTCGAGGGCGTAGATCGTCCCTATACTAGGATGCCCGGCCATCGGCAGCTCGCGTAGCGGCGTAAAGAAGCGGGCGTGCACGTCGCCCTCCTCGGGCGGGAGCACAAAGCTCGTTTCGGAGAGGTTGAACTCGTTGGCGACGCGCTGCATCTGCGCGTCGCTGAGCGCGCGGGCGTCGGGCAACACGGCCAGAGGGTTACCCGACAGCGGCTCAGTGGTAAAGACGTCCCAGAGTTCGTACGGTGTGCACTGCCGTGTCATGCCCCGAGTCTACCGCCCTAAACCGGCCCGGTCCCGTGCTAGCCTACCGCCATGATCCATCCTCTTCATGAACGCTACGCCGAACTGCTCGTCGGCTACTGCACCGACGTGCAACCGGGGGAGAACGTGCTCCTGAACCTCGAGTCGCCGGCGCTCGTAATGGCGCGCCCCCTGGTGCGAGCAGTGCTGAAAGCGGGCGGAATACCGCACCTGCGCGTGTCGTACCCCGAACTCACGGCGGACGTGCTCGAGCTCGCCACGGAGGGCTTTCTGGAGAGCGACGCCGCCCTCGAGCAGGCGGAGATCGCGCACGTTCAGGCGTGGATTCGGGTGAGCGCGCCGAGCAATACACGCGGACTCGGCAACGCTGACAAAACGCGGCTGGGTCGCCTGCAACGCCGCTTACGCCCTGTCAGCACCTACCGCACACAAAAGACGAAATGGTGTGGCACGCTCTTCCCCACTGCAGCAGGGGCACAGGAAGCTGGTATGAGCCTGGACGCCTACGAGACTTTCGTCTACGGCGCGATGTTTCTCCTGACCGACGACCCGGTGGCCCGCTGGCTCGAGCTGCACGCGCTGCAGGAAAGCCTTATCGCGCGGCTCGAGCGCGCCCGGACGGTGCGGATCGTGGCGGACGGGACCGATCTGACCCTGGACGTCGCGGGCCGCCGCTGGATCAATTCGGACGGACACCGCAATATGCCCTCGGGCGAGGTTTTTACCGGCCCACACGAGGCGAGCGCTGAAGGAACCATCCGCTTCGACATTCCGAGTGCGGTCCACGGCACGGAGGTCACGGGTGTTACCCTTACCTTCGAGGGGGGCAGGGTCGTCGCAGCACACGCCGATAAGGGCGATGATCTGCTGCAGGCGCAGCTAGAGGCCGACCCCGGCGCGCGGTTTCTGGGTGAGCTTGGCATCGGCACCAACGCGCATATTCAGCGCCCGACCGGGAGCATCCTCTTCGACGAAAAGATCGGCGGGACGGTCCATCTGGCGCTGGGTCAGTCCTACGCCGAGACCGGCGGGCAAAACGCGTCCGCGATTCACTGGGATCTGATCTGCGACCTGCGCAGGGGCGGTAGCATCCTGCTCGACGGGGAGACGTTTCAGGAAAACGGACGGTTCGTTCTCTAAAAGCTCGCGGGCCGGGGCATCCCTACAGAGGTTTTCATACCCACCTGCTAGCCTTGAGGCAGGAGGTCACACGTGACGTTTTCTTCGCTCCCCCTTCGCCGCTTGTTTGGGCAGGGCCTGTTCATCTTTGCCGCTGGTGCACTGTGCGCCTGTGCGACACCCGCAGAGGCGCAGACCCCCCCCGAAACGCCCCCGGTGCGCCTCGAGTCGGTCGTGAGCGGGCTCGAGCCGTCCACGGCAGTCGTGAACGCTGGTGACGGCTCGGGCCGACTCTTTCTCACCGAGCAGACCGGACGCATTCGGATCCTCGAGGACGCTCAGCTCCTCCCCGAGCCCTTCCTCAATCTCAGCAGCAGCCTTTCAGCCGGAGGCGAACAGGGCCTTCTCGGTCTCGCCTTTCACCCGCAGTACGCGGACAATGGTCGCCTGTTCGTCAACTACACCGACCTTCAGGGCAACACTGTCGTCGCCGAGTACCACGTCTCGGACGATCCGAACGTTGCCGACCCCGGTTCGGCCCGTGTGCTCCTGACCATCGAGCAACCCTACAGCAACCATAACGGCGGCAATCTCGTGTTCGGTCCCGACGGATATCTCTACATCGGCACCGGCGACGGGGGTTCTGGGGGCGACCCCGAAGGCAACGGACAGGATTTGGGTGCCCTCCTCGGCAAGATGCTCCGCATCGACGTCGACACCGGGGATCCCTACGGCGTTCCCGCAGACAATCCGTTCGTCGATACCACAGGTGCCCAGCCCGAAATCTGGGCGTATGGACTCCGTAACCCCTGGCGCTATTCGTTCGACCGGGCGACCGGCGACCTGTGGATCGCCGACGTCGGACAGAACTCGTTCGAAGAGGTCAACAGGCAGCCCGCCGACAGCCTCGGGGGCGAAAACTACGGCTGGAACACGATGGAAGCCTCGAGCTGCTACAGCGATGAGGGGGCACTCAGCGACTGCGATACTTCCGGTCTGGTTCTGCCGGTGACCGAATACGGGCGCGACGAGGGCACATCCGTGACGGGAGGCTACGTTTACCGGGGAGAAGCGATTCCTGAACTTGTCGGGTCGTACGTTTTTGGCGACTTCGGGAGCGGCGCGATCTGGCACGTGGTACCGGGCGATACCGGCGGATACACGCGCAACACTCTGCTCGAGACGGGCCTGTCGATCGTCGCCTTCGGAGAGGACGAAGCAGGTGAACTCTATATGGTCGACTATAGCGGCACGGTGCACCGCTTCGTAGCCGACGGAAACTAGCGGGCCTCCAGGTGGATCACGTCGTCACGCGGGACGGGCGCTTGCGGCTCTGGACCACCCTGCGCCGTGTAACGCCGGAGCGCACCTTTTCCTTCAGGAGCGAGCCCGAGCAGCTGACGGAGGGATGGCCGAATCACATAGCCCCAAACGCCCGCACACAGGTGCGACCAGGCATCTTTAGCGAAATCGAACCGGGGCGCAGGCTTGTCTTCGACCGGACTGAGGGTCAGGGACATGAGACGCGTGTCGTGGTGGATTTTGAGGCGCGCGACAGCGACACCCTCCTGACCGTCACCGAGGGGCCCTTGGCGGCGGGCGAGATCGAGCCCCGTCTGGCCTTCTGGACGGACGCACTGGGGAGACTCAAGCTGCGCCTCAATGAACACGTCACCTAGCGCCAAACCAAGAAAACGCCCGCCAAAAGCGGGCGTTC
>JBMDWS010000136.1:0-9642 GCA_048594695.1 Truepera sp.
GATGAAAGTATCCGCCCAGAAACGCACGCCCGGCGGCGCAACCGCCCTGATCGGGGCTGGTCGCCTGCCCGCGATTGTCTACAACAAAGAGACAAATATTCCCGTCAGCCTCGAGGCGAGAGAGTTCGATAAAGCCTTCCGTAGTCAGGGTACGAGCAACATTATCAACCTAGACATCGACGGCGACGAGCATGACGTGCTCGTCCGGGCCGTGCAGATGGACAAACGTCGCCGCGTCCCCATCCACGTCGACTTTTTTGCCATCACAGCAAACCAGCCCGTCGACGTGCCGGTGCCGTTTGAGTTCATCGGTGACGCAGTCGGAGCCAAAGAAGGCGGTCAGGTCGATATCCAGCGCCGTGAGGTCAATATTCGTATCCTGCCACGCTACATCCCCGGTCATATCGAAGTCGACATCAGCGAACTCGCCATCAACGATTCGCTGCACCTGAGCGACATCATCGGTAAGCTGCCGCGTCAGGCCGAGGTTCTCGACAACCCGGAAGAGACGGTTATCGCCATCTTGCCGCCACGTGTTGAAGAGCCAGCTGAACCCGTTGAAGCCGAAGGGGCCGAGCCCGAAGTCATCGGTGAAGAAGCCGAAGAGGGCGAAGAGAAAAGCGAAGGCGAGCGTGACGCCGAGTAGCGTCCGGCTCATCGTGGGGCTTGGTAATCCCGGCCCGCAGTACCGAGAAACCCGGCACAATGCCGGGTTTTTTGTACTCGATGAACTCGCCAAGCGTCACGCCCTGACGTTTCGCGCCTCTCGACTTGGGGAGGAAGCGAAGTGGGTGGGGATGCCTGGGGGCAGCGTGACGCTCCTCAAGCCCACGACCTTCATGAATCTCTCGGGCAGCGCTGTGCAGGCCGCGCTGACGCGCCTGCGTCTGGTGCCCCAAGAGCTGCTCGTCGTGCAGGACGACCTCGCTCTGCCGCTCGGGCGGTTGCGGCTCCGCAGTGGGGGCAGTGCCGGAGGCCAGCGCGGCGTCGCCGAGACCATCCGGCGTATCGGGCCGGATTTTGTCCGCTTGAAAATCGGTATCTCGAGACCTCCGCCTCAGTGGAAGGTCGAAAACTGGGTGCTGAGCCGCTTTGGCGAGGCTGAAAGGCCGCTGCTTGCGGACATCGTCACGCACGCCGCCGACGCTGTCGACATGCTCCTGCACGAGGGACAAGAGCCTGCCATGCAGCGCTACAATGGGCTCGACCTACGACAGAACCCTGCGTAGCAGCAGGGTTCGACACTCTCTGCCCTAAACCTTGACCGCAAGCGTTACCGTTCCTGCCAGCGTCTCCCCCGGATCCAGCACCTTGACCCCTGTGTCCTGAACGCCCCTAGCGAGCAGGTTAAAGCCATCGGTCGCGTTCGTCACGGGTTCGATACCGAGCGTGCCATCGGGCGCGGTAAAGAGGACGAGGTGGCTGAAAACGGGGTCGCAGGAGAGCGTGACGCCAACGCCCGAACCGGTCCAAGCCAGTGTGGCTCGCCCATCCCAACCGCCGTACACGTGGTTGAAATCTTGTGTACCGAAGGCTCGAGCCCGTGCAAAATCCCGGTCTGCCGGGACAGGTTTCATACCCTCGGTCGGAATCGTCGTCTCGTCGGTTTCGTAGAGTCCAGCGGCGGTAAACTTCAGCTCGAGCTCGCCCGACGTTCCCAAAACCCGGTTGAAGTAGGGATGCAACCCGAAACCCGCAGGCATCGGCGCGTCGCCGACGTTCGTGAGAGCAAGGTGGACGCTCAGCCGGGCACCGTCGATCTCGTAGCGCACCACCGTGGTCAGAGGAAAAGGAAAATTGAAGTCGGCGAAATCGCGGCTGTCGAGAGTGGCCTCGAGCGTCGCGCCGTCAGCCTTCACGACCGTCCAGGGCCGCCCCCGTACGTCGCCGTGCTGCGTCCCGCCGTCGGACGTGGTCGGACGCAGGGTGTAGGTGCGCTCTTCGAAGGTGAAGCGGGCGTCACGGACGCGGTTGGAAAAGGGCGCGAGGATAAACGAGGCGAACTTCGAGGGGTTGCGTGCAGCGATGGCATCGGCGGGCGTCTCACGCAGCAAGGGCAGCCAACCATCACGAGCGTGCACCGACAGGTCGGCGACACTGGCGCCAGGGTCCGGTGCGACAGTCAGTTTCCAGAAGGGAGACTCGAGGGTATGGAGGGCAGGATCGGACATAGCCCGAGTTTAATGACCCGCTCCCCGGGTATTTGTGTGCAGGGCGCAAACTACAGCGGTGACGCACATTCTTATATCGAAAAGTGAGGTCGCGCCTCAGCCCCCAAGCGTTTTGACAAAGACTCGAGCCGATACCGGGCACGCCCCACGCAGCTCTTCGGACGCGTAGAGCGCCTCGGGCAGATCGCTTCGGGCCGTTTCCGTAAAGCCCAACCGCAGAAGCCAGTCTGGAATCGTCGTCGTAAGGCCGTAAGCCTCACGAAACCCATCGGCCCTGACTTGCGCCAGCACAAAGTCCATGAGGGCGCGTCCGTACCCCTGCCCTTGGGCCTCGAGAACGACCGCTAGGGACCGCAGCAACGCCGCCGCCCCGCAGGGCTCATAGCCTACGACACCGACAAGACCTTCGGAGGCTTGAAGGCCCCAGAGGCGCGTGCGCTCCAGTCCAGCTAGCGGCAGGCTCGAGCGGTGCAAAAGCGCAGTCACAGCAGGCCTCTCCAACTCGGTAACAGGCTGAATCACAGCCTTTTCTGTTCTGACACCGTTATTCATGGTCGACCTTCCAGGAAATGGGACACCGAGGCGTCCCGACACAGCTTCCGACCAGGCACTCTAGCGGCACTCGCACGCGTCCAGCACTCATCGCAACAGTCCTTTTGGTTCGTCATGGTCCCACCTCTTCTCTCCGGCAATATGGCTGTAGAGCCGGGAGTGCCCGCTCATGAGAGAACCTCGGCCTCGGCAGCTCGAGCGAAAGGGTGCAGCATTTCACGGACAGCCTCGAACGCGGCCCCGTCGAGGCTGTAGTAGACCCATCTCCCTTGCTTCCGGGCACGCACGAAGCCCGCCCCGACGAGGAGCATGATGGCTGATGGTCGGCTGCGACAGCCCCAGAAAAGCCTCGAGGTCGCAGGCGCACACCCCCTCCTCGCTCACACAGCAGGTCTGCACGGGCTTACGCAAAAAAGCCAGGATCTCGAGGCGTGTCGGGTCGGCAAGAGCCTTGAGTCGGGCGACTCCCTGAGCGTCGGTCATAGGGTTATTATATAGATAAATCTAAATGTGTCAATCTTTTTTGGGGAAACCAGCAGAGTCTCGCATCACCTCGAGCGGCGATCAATCAGCGGCTCGAGGCGATGCGAAAGACACGTCCTGTTGCGTAATCGAGCGCGTAGACTTCGCCCGCTTCATCCTGAGCAAACGAATTCAGAAGCAGCGTACTGTCCAGCAACTTTCGCACATGCCAGTACCCTTCATGCCTAACCGCTCCCCAAACGACGCCGGTGCAGTAGTCGCCGTACAGGTACGTTCCCCACAGAGCGGGCAAACGGTTACCCCAGTAGACGTAACCGCCCGTCATCGCACAGCCCGAGCGCGTGGGGTAGGTAATGTCCGGTGCTACAAACGCCTCACACGACGCGACCCGGCAGCGCGTTCCTTCCATCCGGGGCCAGCCGAAATTTGCGCCCCTGGCTTCAGCCGATGTCAGGATCGTAACTTCCTCCGCAACCGTTTCGCCTACGTCCGCGATAAAGAGTTCGCCCGTTTCGGCACTGAAAGAAAAGCGCCAGGGATTGCGCAGACCGAGCGCCCAGAGGGCGGGTTCAGCACCGGGCACAGCCGCAAAGGGGTTATCGTCAGGAATCGACACCCGGCCCTCGGCGGACACTTTGAAGCGGAGCACTTTGCCGAGCGGGCTGTCCCGCTCCTGAGCGTAAGGCAGCGCGCCAAGCCACGAGGGACGGTAGAGCCCCTCGCCCAGACTCAGGTAGAGCCGCCCGTCCGGCCCAAACTGGAGCTGCCCACCCTGATGGGTTGGGCCAGGCTGTTTGAAGGTGCGCACGACCTTGAAAGAGTCGGGCTGTTGCGTCAGTGTCTGGGGCAAGAGTGTCACGCGGCGCAGGGCGGTGTCCCCGGACTCGAGGCTCCCGTAAAGAAAAACGAGGCCGTTACGCTCAAAATCGGGGTGCAAGGCGAGACTCAGTAAACCCTGTTCACCGCAACAGCGCGTCCTCTCGCGCAGATCGAGAAGAACCCGTGGTGGCCCGTCGCCGAGCAGAACCAGCCTGCCGCGCTGCTCGGTTGCGAGTGCCCGACCGCTGCCGTCAGGCAAAAAGCGCAGATCGGTCGGCTGCGTGAGGCCGCTGAAGTGGGGCTCGAGCCTCACGCTAGCGGATTGGTAAGCCCGCCCCACACTCAGCGCGGGCGTGCACCCCGCGAGCAGCGCGAGCAAGAGAACGACAACGAGGCGCAAATCTCCCCTTATCATGGCCCTGATGATGTCACGCTCGCCCGGACCCTTTTGTAACGTCAGGCGGGCCTCAGCTCAGCCGAAACGCCCCTCGACGTAGCGCTCGGTCATCTCGTGCTTGGGATTGGTGAAGATCTGGTCGGTCGGACCTTCTTCAACGATCACCCCGAGGTGCATGAATGCCGTGCGGTCCGACACGCGCCCCGCCTGCTGCATGTTGTGCGTCACGATAATGACCGTAAAGTCCTTTTTGATCTCGTGAATGAGCTGCTCGATGCGGTCGGTCGACATCGGATCGAGCGCCGAGGTCGGCTCGTCCATCAGGATGATATCGGGCTCGGTTGCCATCGCCCGGGCGATGCAGAGGCGCTGCTGCTGCCCCCCCGAAAGACCAAGCCCCGACCCTTTCAGTTTGTCCTTGACTTCGTCCCAGAGTGCTGCGCCCCTGAGCGACTTTTCGACGAGCGCGTTCATGTCGCCTTTGTAGCCGTTCAGGCGCGGACCGAAGGCCACGTTGTCGAAGACAGACTTGGGAAAGGGGTTGGGTTTCTGAAAAACCATCCCCACCCGCCGGCGTACCTCGACCGGATCGACAGCGCGGTCATAGAGATCGACACCTTCGTAGGTGATGGTGCCCTCGGTTCGAACGCTGGGAATCAGATCGTTCATACGGTTGATGCTGCGTAGCAGCGTCGACTTGCCGCAGCCGGACGCCCCGATGAGCGCTGTCACCTGATTTTTCGGGACATTCAGGGTGCAGTGGTGCAGCGCCTTGAAATCGCCGTACCAAAGATGAAAATCCTTGATGCTGACGACCGAGGCCTCGTCGGGCACCGAGTCAGTGCGCGTGGTCTGCATGGTGATGTCGAAGGGCTTGACACCCGTTTCCGGATCACTTCGGGTGTTGGACTTGGGGTAAACCTTAGGCGTCGTCATGAGTCTCCTTTGGACGCGTTACCAGGAACGCTCGAAGCGGCGGCGGAGGTAGAAGGCGACGCCGTAGAGAACAAAAAGGATACAGAGCAGGGCGATGATCCCCGCTGAGGCGACGTGCGCGAACTCGGGGTCGTTCTCAGCGATCCAGTTGTAGATCTGAGCGGGGATCACCGTAAAGCGTGAAAGAGGCCCGTCCGGCGGGAAGGCGATAAATCCGACAGCGCCGACCAGCAGGAGGGGGGCTGTTTCGCCTATAGCCCGGGCAATCGCCAGAATGACCCCGGTCACGATACCGCTCACCGAGTTGGGCAGGACCACCTGACTGACGGTCTGCCATTTCGTCGCGCCGAGGCCGTAACTCGCCTGCCGCAGCGTGCTGGGCACCGCCCGGATCGCTTCCCGGGCTGCGATCACGATGACCGGCAGCACCAAAAGCGAAAGCGTGAGGGACGCAGAAAGAATGGTCGGGCCGAATTTGGCAAGCCGCACGAAAACGTAGAGACCCAGGATGCCGTAAACGATCGAGGGAATCCCCGCGAGGTTACGGATATTGACCTCCAGGAGCCTCGAGAACGCGTTACCGGGCGCGTACTCCTCGAGATAGATCGCCGCCCCGACGCCGGTCGGTACAGTGAAAAGCATGACGAGCGCCATCACCCAGAGAGTGCCCAGAAGTGCCACCTTAAGGCCCGCGATGACAGGCGTACGTGACGCATTCTTGACCAGAAACGACGCGTCGAGCCAGGGGTTCAGGTAGAGCCGCTGATCTTCGGTCAGGCTGCTCTGCAAGAGGCCCACGTTGGCAAACCGGTTGAAGGGGCCGTTACTCAGGTTTGCCGCCTGCAAGCGCGCGAGCAGTTGCATTTCTTCAGGCTCGAGGTCTTCCGGGTCCTCCTCGGCGAGCGCATCCCGCTCTTCGCTCAGGTAGCGGTTGATCCCGAAAAGACCGATGTCGGCAACGCCGTCGTCGCGGCTGTTGGTCACGACCCAGCGAAAAGGTCCGTCTCCGGTACGCCACATAAGTTCGACGCGGCCCCGAGCCTCGAACTTTCTCAGCTCCTCGGCGTCGTCGAAAAAAGCCTGAACGTCTTCGGCGCTCTCACCCTGCGCGGCAAGATCGAGCCGGATGACCTCGCGTCCCCCCCAGGGCGCCTGCGACCAGGCAAACGACTGCCCGCTCGTCGACGAACTCGGCTCGACAATCTGCCAAGACACGGTATCCAAAAGTGCGTCCAAAAGTAGCGTGGCGACGAGCGCTACAGCCAGCACCACCGGCAGGAAGGTGACGACAGCAAAGATGCGCCCAGCCCGTTTACGGGCCTCCAGACGGCGAGCCTCCTCGGCGTTGACCAGGCGCTTGGCGGGACGGCGATCCATACCCGGCATCTTGAGTGAAGCCTTCATTCGTACTTCTCCGAAAAGCGTCGCACGACCTGCTGCGAGATGATATTAAGAAGCAGCGTGATCACGAAAAGGACTGCGGCGACGGCGTAGAGGGAGCGTGCTCCAATAGACCCAGCGGGTTGGTCCCCCGTCCCGGCCTGCACGATAAAAGCTGTCATGGTCGCCATCTCCTGACGCGGGTCGAAGGTAAAGTTGGGCCGCCCGCCCCCGGCGAGCGTCACGATCATCGTTTCACCGATGGCACGGGAGATCGCCAGGATAAAAGAAGCCACGATCCCCGAGAGCGCCGCCGGAACGATGACCTTGGTGATGAGTTCGAACTTGGACGCGCCGAGCCCGTAGCCTGCCTCGCGCAGACTGCGCGGCACCGCCCGCAGCGAATCGACCGAGATCGAGGTCACGGTGGGCAGAATCAGAAACGACATCACGATGCCTGCCGATATCGGGTTGAAGAGATTGACACCAGGAATGATGTTACGGATCACGGGGGTAACGAACAGGAGCGCGAAGTAACCGAGCGCGACCGTGGGAATTCCGGCGAGCAGCTCGAGAATCGGCGTGATCGCCCGGCGAGTGCGGTCGCTGGCAAATTCCGCGAGGTAAATCGCGGCCCCGAGCCCCATCGGCAAGCCGATCAGGCAGGCGATAAAGGTCACCATCAGCGTGCCCAAAACGAGCGGCGCGATCCCGAAGTTCTTGTTGGCAAAAAGCGGCGTCCAGACGGTACTGGTAAAGAACTCGACGACCGAGACTTCACGGAAAAACTGGAAGGTCTCCTCGGCGATCGAGAACACGACAGCGACCGTCGTCACGACCGAGATAAGGGCGCAGAGAAGGAGCAGGAAACCGATAATCCCTTCCCCCACCCGGCGGTCACTGCGCTTGTTGAGGCCAGCGGCCTTGGCCCGGCTCAGCATCGTACTACTCCCAGCCATACGTACCCCCGAGAAAAAAACTAGTCCCCATCACGGGGACTAGCGTAAGCCATAGATTTCAGCTGGATGTCAGGCGCTTGTCAGGTTACTGCGCTTCGGCCTGCTGAACGAACTCGAGCACGCTGTCGCCTGGCTTGAAGTCGGCGAAGGCGCTACCCGTGACGCGGTCGGCAAAACGCTTCTGCACGGCTTCGTAGATCTCTTCAGGGTAGGTCACGTACCCGGTGTCCTCGATGAGTTCGGTGTTGTCGAGGTTCAGGTAGAAGTCCACGAAGTCGGCAACTGCCGGGGTTTCGTCGGCAGCATTCTGGCTCACGTAGATGAAAAGCGGGCGCGAGAGCGGCTCGTAGGAGGCGTCGACGACCGTTTCAGCGCTCGGCGCGACGCAGCCGTCGCCGTTATCGATCTCGACTGCCTTGAGGGTATCGGGGTTTTCGGCGTAATAGGCGTAGCCGAAGAAACCGAGCGCGTAGGGGTTGCCTTGCACGCCCTGCACCAGCACGTTGTCGTCTTCGCTGGGCGAGAAGTTCTGACGGATTTCGCCGTCGTCGCCAATAATGGCTTCGTTGAAGTAGTCGAACGTCCCCGAATCGACGCCTGGCGCGTAGAGTTCAATGGTTTCGGCGGGCCAGTCGGGGTTCACGTCGGCCCAGGTGCTCACGCCGCCGTCAGCCGACCAGATCTGGTTGAGCTGATCTACCGTGAGGCACTCGACAAAGTCGTTTTCGGGGTTGACCACGACCGTCAGCGCGTCAGCGGCGATCGGCAACTCGACGAAGGGAATACCCGCCGCTTCACAGGCGGCAATTTCGTCTTCTTCGATGACGCGGCTGGCGTCCGAAATCTGCGTTTCGCCCGCGCAGAAGCGCTCGAAACCGCCCCCTGGACCCGCAAAACCGACGGTAACCTGGGCGTCCGGGTTTTCGATCTGGAACTCTTCGGCCATCGCCAGCGAGATGGGGTAAACCGTCGAGGAGCCGTCGACGGCGATCTGCTGGGCAAAGGCCGTACCGGGAACGAGTGCGAGAAGTGCAAGGATTTTTTTCATGGTCGTGAGAAAGCCTCCAAGGTTGAACTTACTGTGAGCCTACTAGGGTTACGTCAGGCTTTTGTCAGAAGCCTCGGTTAGACCGCCTGTGCGGTCCTTAGCGGGTGGCAAGTCAGCCAGCGCCAGCGAACGAGGTAATCGGCGAAGTCGCCAAGCGCCCGTTCGGCGAGGTCACGCTGCGCGCCTACGCCCGCAAGCCAGCGGTTGACCCGCGACAGCGTCAGTGCGCTCACTGGGGGCGGCGCGCCGAGTTCTTCCTCGAGCATCTCTACAAGCCCTCCGAGCAGCGCCTCGTAGCGGGCGCGGAGCCAAGGCTGCTGCCGCGTGGCGTGGTGCAAAAAGTCCTCGACAGCGTACTCGAGAAGCGCCTCCCGCCCGACCACCCAGGGCGAGGTGGTCGTAAAGACATGTTCAGACATTCTCGCTCCAGCCGGGAAAGCCGCTGATCGCGACCAGCGTGGGGCGGGGAACTTTGCTTCCGGCCTCGGCCGCGAAGGTACTGGTCAGGGCGTCAAGGCTCTCGGAAGCCTCGCCCGGATGCTGCACCGACAGGAAGAGGGTTTTGCCGTCCGGCGACCAGGTCGGCCCGGTCATCTCGGCGTCGACCGGGCCCACGGCGAAGCGGTAGGCCTTGCCCGCGTCCGGGCCTTCCGTGGCGAAAAAGAACATCGAGTTGTTGCCCAGAAAGTCGTAGATGGTGTCCTCGCCGGTTCCCGAATCGGTGACCATCCAGAGGTTGCCGTACGGATCGAAAACAAGGTTGTCGGGCGAGGAGAAGCCGCTCTGCGCGCCGCCCGTGGCAAAGACTTCCCAGCGGAAACTCTCGGCCGCCCAGTCGTCGTCCGCTTCGCGCAGTTTGATGATCTGCCCGAAGTAGTTGCCGTGGTTGCTGTTGTT
>JBMDWS010000137.1:0-6590 GCA_048594695.1 Truepera sp.
AAACTTGAAGGGGGTACAGAAGGGGGTATTGCCCCACAGGTAGCTGCTTAAAAGTTAAACCCGCGTACAGGATTTGCGTCCAGCACGCGGGTTCTTTGGAGCCGATGGTCGGATTTGAACCGACGACCTATCGATTACGAATCGATTGCTCTACCTCTGAGCTACATCGGCACGCTCGGCGGCGTCATCCCGCGCCCCTGCAGCCAAGGTAATACTTTAAAGGATGACGCCCCGAGTTGTCTAGGCGCTCACGCTTCCGGAGCTTTGCCCCCACGCAACCGGGTCAGGGCGCGCTGCCAGGCCCGCTGGGTCGAGGTACCCGCGTGGCGCTCGGAAAAGTCGGTTGCAGCGCGCTCCGGTCCCACGTCGCGACCGAAACGCTGCGAGAGGTAGTAGCGGTGATCCATGATCCAGAGGTAAAGGTCCGCTTCGGTGCGTCCGGGAAAGCGCCGGAGCACGTTGTGTCTTCGGGCCTGATCGACGACGCTTTTGTAGAGCGTGTCGTACCAAGAGCCTACTGCGTCCTCCCAGGAGACCTCCCCTTGGTGCTTGAGGCCCAGGTAGTACTGATGGGTAGTGATGTGCTCGAGCAGCACGTCGTAGCGTCCGGTGACCGTGAAAAGAATGGCGTAGTGGTCGGGACGCACGCGGTTCAGGTTGGTCTGCTCGAGAAATTCCGCGTACTCTCCCTTGATGATGACCTCTTTCAAGGTATCGGTCGAATTAGGCGGCACGGTTACGCTCATTTCGATGATTTCTGCGTCGATGAAACTCTGCCCGGCGTTGCGGGCGACCGAAACGCGGTGGTGCCCGTCTTTGACGAAATAGACGTCGCCGACTTTATAGACGCTGATGGGCGGTAGCTCTTTGCCTGCGAGCCCTGCCTGCCGAATTCCGATCCAGCGGTCGAGGGTGTGCCCCACCCGGGGCAAAAAGTAGTGATCGAAGTCGCGGTAGCGGTCGACCGAGCCGACGATATGATCGAGCGGTATGGGTCTAACTCCCCCGTAATGTTCGGATGAGGGGCGCAAGTTCCGCACGACGCTAAAGGGCAAGAGATCGTTGGGTAAGCCACGCAAACTGTGCGAGATACGGCTCCAGAAGGCGCGACCGCGTGCCCGCTCGGCGTCTCGCCGAGCTTTCTGCTCGTAGTATTGGTCCATCGCACCCTCCTCTCTGCAAACATGCTAGGTGCCAGATGTAAAGCCTATGTAACGTGTGTGGGTTATGCAACGCTTTTCGGACCACGTTACACAGCCTCAGTATAGGGCACTCTGTCTCTGAGAGAACAGGGAAAAATGCCCATCTCGAGCTTGAAGGAGCAAGCTTAAGGCGAGCTTAAGCCCCACACGTATGTGAAAAAAGTCGCTTGGTGGATTGGGGCACCCGTTTCAGGGACAGGGCTCGGTAAAACCTGGTGCCTGTCAGAGCTCGATCATGGTAAAGCCGAACGCGTTGACGACGCGCACGCCGTTTTCGGTCTCATACTCGCGAGGCGCATTGGCCCCGTTGAGGTGAACGTGCCCGTGCACGTGAATTTTAGGCTTCCACATTTCGACAAAGCGGTTGAACGCGCCGATCCCCCGGTGCGGATAGTCCGCGCCCTCGTGAGGCCCCTTGGGCGGAGCATGCGTCAGGAAGATGTCCACGGCGCGACCGTAGCGGGCGCGGTTATAGAGGAGCCTGGGCGTCAGCCTGCGCGTCATCATGTGCATCTGCCACTCGGTGTACTGATACGGCCCCGGACGGTAACGGGCGCTCCCCTCGATCCCCGCGATAAGCAGCCCCCCCACCTCGATCACCCGCCCATGAATATTGACGCAGCCCCCGACCGGACGCGTCTCGCCCGTCGCGGTGTCACGGATGACACCTTCGCAGTGGTTACCGAGCACGTAGACAGGCTGCGTAGTGAGGCGCGTGGCGATAAACTCGAGGACGTACCCAGGCATGTCTCCCGCCGAGAGCACAAGGTCGAAGGGCGGGAGATTCTTGGGAAAGTTTTCCGAGTAGACGAAGGGTGAAACCTCGTCGGCGATGGCCAGAATCCGCACAAGGAATAAGTCTACCCTAAAAAACCCAAGGCCGTGTCTCAAGATCTCACCTGGAGACCCCGAAACACGCAAGGGGTGTCGCGACTTAGGTCGCCGAACGCTGCTGCGCGTTCCACTCGAGGCCGGACCACACCAGACCCTCGATGTCGCCGTCTAGGACGTTATCCGGGTCGTGACGCATGTCGCCCGAGCGGTGATCCTTGACGTACTGCTTGTCGAGCACGTACGAGCGGATCTGCGAACCCCACTCGATGGCCTTCTGTTCGCCCCGAGCCGCCATCTGCTCCTCGCGGCGCTTTCGCTCCTCGCGTTCGAAGATGCGCGACTTCAGAACCGTCATGGCCTTCTCGCGGTTCTTGATCTGCGACTTGCCATCCTGACAGGTCACGATGATCTCGTCCGGGGTGCCACTCTTGTAGACCACCCGCACCGCCGAGTCGGTGGTATTAACCGACTGTCCACCCGGTCCCGACGAACGGTAGACGTCGACCCGTACGTCTTTGGGGTCGATGTTTACGTCCAGGTCGTCGTCGATTTCAGGCATCACTTCGACCGAGGCGAACGAGGTGTGGCGGCGGTTCTGCGCGTCGAAAGGCGACACGCGCACCAGTCGGTGAACTCCCGACTCGACCTGCATGAGGCCGTAGGCCCGCTCCCCGCGCAGGATCATCTGCGCGTAGTCGATGCCGTTCGGGGCGGAGTCGTTGCCGACGGCGTCCAGAAGCTCGACGCTCATCCCCTGGCGCTCGGCGTAGCGGCGGTACATGCGCCAGAGCATCCCAGCCCAGTCCGAGGACTCGGTGCCGCCCGCACCCGGCTTGATGGTGACAATAGCGGGACGTTCGTCGTGGCGGCCCGAAAAGAGCGTTTCGCGGTAGAGCGCGTCGAGGTCGGCCTGAACGCGTTCACGCTCGCCGTCCAGCTCGAGCTTTTCCTCCTCGGAAGCCATTTCGAACAGTTCGGCGAGCCCGGTAATGTCGCTCTCGAGGCGTTCAAATGCGTCGGTCACTCGCCGCAGCCGCGCCGCCTCCTGTGTGAGCTGCCGCGCCGCTTCGGGGTCGCTCCAGAGCTCGGGATTGCTTAATTGCGGTTCTAACGCCTCTAACCGTGCGCGTTTGCCCGCGACGTCAAAGATACCCCCGTAGGGATTGAAGTTGTTCCTCTTGTGTGCTCATGATTCTCCTCCTACACAGCCGTAATCTGCGTCACGCTGCGCGCAAGTCTTATGTTACCGTGAAGTGACGCGCACCGTTGTGGCCCGCTCCGGCCTGCAAGCACTGGAGGACGCTCGTTGACCGGCTTTTCCATCCTCGACGCACTCGACATCCTGATCATTACCGTACTGGTCTATCAGGGCTACAAGCTGCTTGTCGATTCGCGAGCCTGGAACGTCTTGCGCGGCCTCGGGGCTATCCTCATCCTCTGGCTCATGGCAACCCAGCTCGACCTCAGCGCGACCCGCTGGCTTTTCGACCGCGCCGCGCCCGTGGCCTTTCTCGCGATCGCCGTTATCTTCCAGCCCGAGCTGCGCGCCGCCTTGGAGCGCGTCGGGCAGGGCCGCAGCAGAGGGCACGTGACGCAGGACCCGGTCCCCGAGATCATGAACGCGGTGCGTGAACTCGCGGCCCAGCGGCGCGGGGCACTCATAGCCATCGAGCAAAAGGTGCCCTTAGCCGAGTACGGTCAGGTGGGTTCCAAACTCGCTTCGCCCGTGTCGGCGGCCCTGTTGCAAACGATCTTCGATTCACGCGGTCCACTACACGATGGCGCGGTCCTTATCAAGGACGACGTGATCACGCACGCCGGCGCGATCTTTCCCCTTTCGGAGAGCCTCGAGGGTCTCTCTGCCAAGCACGGCACCCGGCACCGAGCAGCACTCGGCCTCGCCGAAGCCACCGACGCCCTCACGCTCGTCGTCAGCGAGGAGCGCGGCACGGTTTCCTATGCCCGGGCGGGCACCCTGCGCAGCGACATCGCGCCCGCCGAAGTCCTCAAGGTGCTGCGGGAGGCCTATGAGCGGTGAGCGTCGAGCCCCCGAACCCAAACCGGGGCTAATCGGCACTCTCCAGCGTGCGCTGCAAGGTGTTTTCACCCGCCTGCTCCACAACGGCTACCTCAAGCTTGGAGCCCTCCTCGTCGCACTCGTTTTTTGGGTTTTCGTCCATAACGACAGCACGCTCGTTACCCAGCGTATCTTCCGGGTACCTCTCAACGTCGAAGGTCTCGAAACCGAGCAGGTTACTCTTGGCTTGCCGGAACGGGTCGCGGTGCGCCTCTCAGGCCCGGCGAGCCGAATTCGGGCGATAAATCCCGAAGGCGTCGACGCCGTACTGAACCTGCGCAACGTACGAGGCGACTTCGAGGAGGAGGTGCGGGTCTTTCCGCCGCAGGGCATCACGCTCGTCAGCGTGAACCCGCGCGAGATTATCGGCTCAGTCGAGGTGCAGAGCAGCAAGCGCGTGCCCGTACAAGCGGCTCTTCTCCGAGCCGACCCGGCGGGCGCGGTGATCGAGGTCTCGGCCCAGCCAAGCGAGGTCACCGTCAGCGGCGCCACGTCGCTCATAGACCGGGTGACGCGGGTTCTCGCCCCCTTCGATCCAGAGAGTGCCCGCGACCGGGTCGACCCTTACGCCGCCGATGAAAATGGCGATCCCGTGCCGGGCGTGCGCGTAACGCCCCGACTCCTGCGCCTCGAGGCCGTCCGGAGCGACGTGCTCTACACCAAAACGCTGACTGTCGTCCTCGCGTCCATTTCGCTGCCGGGCCTCGAGGTTCGCTCAGCGAGCCTGACCCGCCCCGAGGTCACGGTGGCCGGGCCGAAGGCAGCACTCGAGACCCTGACCGAGATCCGCGCTTCTCTGCCCGAAACCCCGCAGCTCAAGCCGGGGCAGTATACTCTAGGCGTTACCCTGGACGTACCCGAAGGGGTGGTGGTGCTCGAGCCTGTGCAAGTCACCTTACAGCTCCGCGCCACGCGTCAGGACACGACAACCAACTAACGCGCCTGCAACGGCCCAAACGAGGCTTTTTCAACGTGCTGGCCCAAACGTCGACCGACGTGGCACAGTCTAAACGGTGGGGAGAAAGAACGTGATTTACAAGGTTCGCTACTACGGCGACCCGGTTTTGCGTAAACGCGCGAAAACGGTAAAAGAGTTTGACGACGACCTGTCGCAGCTCGCTCGGGACATGATCGAAACCATGTACGACGCCAACGGCGTGGGTCTTGCCGCCCCGCAGATCGGCGTTTCAAAGAGACTTTTCGTCGCGCTCGAGATGGGTTCACGCGAGGCCAAAGACGAGGCCGTCGGGCAGGAGGGCGAGGCGGAGGCCGAAGACCTGTCTCCCGAGGAGAAACGCGAGCGCTGGGGCGTCATCGCCGAGCACGTCATGGTCAACCCCGAGATCATCTCGCGCAGCGGCGTGCAGTACGGCGTCGACGGCTGCCTGAGTCTGCCCGGCCTGTTCGTCGAGGAAATGAAACGCGATCTGTGGGTGAGGGTGCGCTACCAGGACGTCAATGGCCAGACGCGTGAGCGCGACGCCGAAGGGCACTTTGCCCACGTCATTCAGCACGAATACGATCACCTCGAGGGGGTTCTCTTTTTTGACCGGCTGTCTGAACCCGAACGCAAGGTGTTTCTTGGGGAGCACCGCCGCGAACTCGCCGACTTTCAGCGTGAGGCCAAGAGTTACCTGAAAGAACTCAAGCAGGGGCTCTAGTGCGGGTCGCACTGTTCGGTTCCCCAGCCTTCGCGCTGCCCACGCTGGACGCGCTCTGCCGCGAGCACGAGGTCGCACTGGTCGTCGCGCAGCCGGACAAACCCGCCGGACGCGGGAACAAGCTGACTGCGCCCCCGGTTGCTACGCGGGCAAGGGAGCTGGGTCTCCGGCTCGAGCAGCCTGCCCGCCTGAAGCGCAACGAGGCCTTTCTGGAAACAGCGCGGGAACTCGAGTTGGACGTCGCTGTTACGGCAGCCTACGGCAAGATTCTCCCGCAAGCGCTGCTCGATCTTCCCAAACACGGGTTTCTGAATGTCCACGGCAGCCTCTTACCCAAATACCGGGGTGCCGCGCCGATTCAGTGGGCGCTCATCCGGGGTGAACGGGAGACGGGCGTCAGTATCATGCAGACCGAAGCGGGCCTCGACACCGGCCCCGTGCGACTGGTAAAGCGGCTCGCAATCGACCCGGACGACACTGCGCCCGATCTATTCGAGAAGCTTTCTACCGTGGGTGCCGAAGCCCTATCAGAAGCGCTCCGGCAGCTTGGCGACGGGACGCTCCCCCTCTGCCCACAGGACGAGGCGCAGGCGACCCACGCTCCCCTGCTGACCAAAGACGACGGCAGGATTCGCTGGACGGACCCGGCTCCGGACATCTACAACCGCTACCGGGGCGTGTACGCCTGGCCGGGTTCGTGGACGGTGCAGGGCGACAGAGTGGTGAAGGTGTTGGAGCTGAGGCCTGGGGGGGGCTCGAGCGGACGCCCCGGCGAGGTCCTCGAGGTCTCGGCAGACGGCGTGCGTGTAGCGAGTG
>JBMDWS010000138.1:0-2521 GCA_048594695.1 Truepera sp.
AGGACGATGTCGAGTCCAACGGTAACGACGATAAGGGCCAGAATACCGGCAAGAACGCCAAGCGAACCTGCTGTAAGGGCAAACGCCGCACCCCAGGACCCGGTCAGATGGGGGCTCAGAAGCGACACGATAAGCCATAGCCCAAGCCCGGTGACCGCGTAGCCCGCAAGAAAACGTGGCCACGCCTTAGGGGCACGCCCGAGCAGAAAAAATCCGCCCAGTACGAGAAAGGGCCAGGGATAGAGGTATGCACCCAGCCCCACGGGCGCAGTGATCAGCTCACGCAGCACCGCCCCAAATGCGCCCGTCGGCAGGAGCGGCGCGAGCAGCCCCAGCAGGATAAAACCGAGCGCCAGCAGAAAGAGTCCGAGCGCCTCGAGCTCAGACGATTTGCCCTTCGTTTGCTTCTTGCTGCGGGCTCTTGTCGCTTTGCCCGGCTCACGGCCCTTGGCCCCCGCGCGGGACGCGGGAGCCTGGTTCAACGCCTTGATACCCTTTGCACTCTGCTCTCTTGCCACAGCCAAGTCTACCAGCGACGCGCCAGGTAGCTTACGGTTTGCGTTTTCTCTCGTCGGGTGCAGGGAAAACGCTCACCTCCCGGCCCACCCCGGTATAGGCAGGACGTCGCAGAAGGTAGGTTTCCAGCATCACTTTGATAAAAGACGCCGCCGGGACCGCAAAGATTGCGCCGACAAGTCCGAAAGCCCCGAGGCCCAGCGTGATGGCAATAAGAACCGTGACCGGGTGCAGGTTCGTCGATTTGGAGAGAATAAAAGGCGAGAGCAGGTTGCCCTCGAGCTGATTGGCAACGATAAAGAGCACCACGACCAGGATCGCCGAGGTAAAAGGCGTCGGCGTCGTCAAGCCGAGCAGCACCGCCGGAACCGCCCCGACGATAGGGCCGAGGTAAGGCACGATGTTAAGCACCGCTGCCAGAAAGCTTATCGGCAGCGCCAGGGGAATCCCGATCAGTACGAGGCCAATATAGAGGAAGATCCCGAGGACCACTGCGATAAGGAGCTGTCCCCGGAGGTAGCCACCGACCGCCAGATCGAGCTTGCGCCCGAAGTCGCCGTAAACCGTGCGGTAACGCAGTGGCACGAAACGGCGAAAGTTGGCGAGGATCTTGGGAAAGTCGTTGAGAAAGTACGCGCTCGCCACCACGATCAGGAATACCTGCAGGGTAGTGGAAAAGATACCGGTCGCACCCGAAAGGAGCACGCCCGGGCCGTTGTTGAGGATGCGCTCGAGCAGCGAGGTGATCCCGTCGGCGGCTTGATCGAAGATTGCAATGATGCGGGCCTCGACCTCACCAGCGACGTTGGGGTTGCTGGTACTTACCCCAAAGCGTTCGGTCAAAAACCCGGGTAAGCGCTCCTGCCACGAGGCGAAAAACTCCGACACGCGGGTAATCAGGGGCGTCAGTTCGTTGAGCGCACGCGGCAACAGATTGACAAAACGCCCGAGTTCGGTGACGACCTGGGTGAGCAGGTAGGTGCCGAACACAAATAATGCCACGACCAGAATGTAGACGATGACCGTCGCCGGGGCGCGGGGAATACGGATACGCCCGAGCCCGCCCACGAGCGGGTTGAGAACGTAGGCCAGCACGAAACCGATGATAGCCGTTTGCAGAGCGAACGCGTAGCTCGAGCGAAAGTGAATCAAGAGCCATACAACCCCGACGAGCAGCACGAGCTGCACGGTTGCCCGCACCCAGACGTTACGCCAGACGATCTCGAAGGCGGTCGGATTGCGCCGCGCCTCGATTTCCGCCCTGACCTCATCGGCCCTGTCGGGTGCGTCCGGGTTGGCACTCTCTTCAGCGTCGCCGTTCACGGGGGCACCTTCGGTCCCAAGAACGTCCGGTGTGCCCACGTCCGATTCGGTTGTCATCGCACGTCCCGGCAGAAGTTCATGCGCCAAGTCTAGCACGGAGCAAAAATCACCCGGAAGCACGCTCGGAGCCTGGAAAAAGCTGCTAGATTGGAGCGTCATGCGGATTCGTGCAGGTGTGATTCTCGTCTCTGGCGGGAGCGTCGCCCTGATCCAGCGCGTCAAGGGGCCACGCACCTACTACGTCGTGCCGGGAGGTGGCCTCCACGACGGTGAGACGACGCAGGAAGCCGCCACCCGTGAAGCCTTTGAGGAACTCGGGCTCGCGGTCGACCTCGAGCGCCTGTTAGCTGTGGTCGAGCGCGTCGAGCGGGGGAGCGTCACGCACCTTCAGCTCTACTATCTGGCTCACCCCCGTAGCGGCACCCTCGGCAGCGGCGTCGGCGAGGAATATTCGCGCACGGCGAGCCACGGCAGCTATGAGCCGATCTGGCTGGCCCTCACCGAGGCAAAAGACCACATCGTTTACCCCCGCACGCTTGTCGATTATCTGGCCGAACACGGGTTGCCGGACCACACTGTGCACCTGCTCGAGACTACCGACTTCCCTCATTAGCGCGTGACATGCTTATGGGATGAAAGTTGCGGTCATCGCGGACGTTCACGGCAATATTCACGCGCTCGA
>JBMDWS010000139.1:0-3533 GCA_048594695.1 Truepera sp.
GCGGGAGCGGCTCCCTCCGGACTTTGATGTGCTGCGCGCCCTCGAGCTGGCACGCCTCCATGACGTGTGCGAGATCGGCGCGGGCGACGTGTGCACCTATCACGCAGACGGACTTCAGGTGGAACGCGAAAAGGCGTCCCTTTTAGCTTTTCAAGCGCGTTTTCCCGATCTGGGTCAGCGAGCGCATCGCTGCTGGCTCGAGTACGAACGGCAGGAGACGCTCGAGAGCCGCTGGGTCCGGGTACTCGACAAACTTCTGCCGTTTCTCCTCAACCTGGCAACAGGGGGTCGCACCTGGCGCGAGCAGGGGATCACCGCGCTGATGGTGCGCTCCCATCACCGCTTTATCGCAGAGACCGACGCTGAACTTCATAGCTGGCTCGAGGGTGAACTCGAGCGGGCTGTCTCGCTCGGTTGGCTCACCGCCTAAACGCCTTTTGGTTCCTTTGAGGTGGGAGGCACCTCACCCACTAAACGGTTAGGCTTGGTGTATGAGGTGGCTCGAGCTCAAAATCGCTCCCATTCTGGTGACAGCACTGACCGCCGCGCTGATGTACGGGCTGGCGCGGGCGTTTCCAGGTATGTGGGTGCCGGACGTGCCCTTCCTTGCAGGGCTCGCGCTTCTGGCGGCGCTCCTCGGCGTTGCCTTGGGCTTTTTAGGAATCTGGACCTTTCACCGTCACAGCACCACCGTCAGCCCGACGAGGTCCTCGAGTGCTTCTGCCGTGGTCAGTTCGGGTGTCTACCGGTTGACCCGCAACCCGATGTACCTGGGTCTGGCACTGCTGCTCTCTGCCTGGGCGTTCTACCTGCGGCAGCCGCTGGCGCTGCTCCTGGTGCCGCTGTTTATCCTCTATCTGACCCGCTTTCAGATCATTCCCGAGGAGCGGGTGCTGCTGCAGAAGTTCGGGAAGCCCTATGCGGACTACCTGCGTAGGGTACGGCGCTGGCTCTAGTTCGGTGGGTGCGGGTCTCTCGCACCGGCGATAACATCTTCGTCGCTTTCGGTAGGGGAGGGCTCGAGCCCGTAGTGCCGGGCCAGAATCTCGCCCACGCGTTCGTCGTCCTCGACGCCCGCTCTCTGCGCGTCGGCCCGGTACGCCGCAACGACTTCACGCGGAAGCCGCAGCAATACGTTTTGTCGGCTCACGTCCCGTGTAGCAAAGCTGAAAAGGGCGTTTGCCCCCAAAACCCAACCCGCGCCAAGCGCGAGTCCGGCCAAAATATCCGAAGGGTAGTGGACTTGCAGGTAGAGCCTCGAGGCGCTCACGCTCAGGCAAAAGAGCAGCCCGAGGGCACCGGCGAGGCCCTGCCAGCGGGGGTGAAGCCGCCGCACGACGTAAAAGATGGTCAGGGCAAAGGCCGCTGAGCCCGTGGCGTGACCGCTCGGAAAAGACGGCGAGGCGGTCTGCCAATAGTTCACATCGGGGAAGAGTTCAGGGCGTGGACGGGCCAGCGCGACTTTGGTCAGGCCCATGATGATCGACGCGCCCGCCATGCTGAGCGCGAAAAAGACCGCCTCTCGCCGACTTTTAAACCAGAGAACGGCGCTGAGCAAAACCGAGAGCCCGATCATGACCTCGAGCCCACCCACGGTGCTGAGCGCGAGGGCTATGTCCGTGCGGGTGGGGGAGAGCAGACCGTGAAACCAGCGCAGGACAGGCTCGTCGAAGGGAAACCCCTGTTGTTCGTAGACCTCGTCCGCCAGCCCGACGAAGGCCCAGAGACCCCCGATAAGTGCCGCCCAGTAGAGGAGGAGCCGCCACGACAACCTTGAAAGGAGCGTCCGCAGAGCGTCCATACCTTACTCTAGCCCGAATGTAAGGCTACTGGAACGGACGCGCGGTGCTTAACCTGTCCCGAACGACCTCGAGCAGCCTCGGGTCGTATGAAAGATAATCCGCCAGGGTCACGGTGCAGTTGGATGTACCTTCCTGAATTTCGGTAATCACGCCCGGCAAGTCCTCCGCGACGTGCCCACCGAGCTGCAAAAAGTAGGGTACCGCGACGATACGTTTGGCGCCGGCCTCGAGAAGCTGCGCAGCGGCATCCGTGATGCTCGGGGTATTGACCTCCATAAAGCCGAGCCGGACGAGGGTGTAGTGTGGCTCGAGAGCTTGGTTGACATGGAAAATAGGCGTGTTTGCAGCTTCGTGGGGCGACCCGTGCGCCATGAGCAGGAGGGCGTCGGCCTCCGGGTCGGCTTCCTGCGCCCGCGTGTGGGTTAGTGTCACGAGAGCAGAATGAAAGTCGAAAGCCGGGGCGAGGTAAAAGTTGGTCTGCGGGTAGGCCGCACGTGCGTCCTGAAGGAGCTTCGGGATGCCGTTGGTCACGTAGTAGCCGGAAATCAGAAAATAGGGCTGAACATAGATAGCCGCCGCACCCTTGGCGACACAGCGGGCAACTGCGTCCATAAAAGTCGGCTGGCTGAAGTTGAGAAAGCCTGCCGTGGCTATGGGAAACGCGCCCTCTTTGCGCAGCAGGGCCGCAAGTCGGATCATCGCAGCACCTGAAGCTTTCCGCAGGCTCCCGTGCCCGATGAGTATGGCGGCCCTCACAGTTTAGGCGACTTCGTGAACGCTAGCGAGCTGCGCGCTGCCAGGAATGAGCGTCTCCAGATCGAACCAGCGAAGATCGTCGCGGAGGCGGACCACCTCACCGATAATGAGCGTCGCGGGCGCCTTGAGCCTGGCGCTGCGAACGACGTCGGCAATCGTTGCGAGCGTGCCCGTCACGGTGGCCTGTTCGCTCGTCGTGCCCCAGCGCACGGCGGCGGCGGGCGTGTCGGCGGCTTTGCCGCTCTGCAGCAGCGTCTCAGTGATGGCCCCCAAGCGCCCCATACCCATCAGGATGACCAGCGTGTCAACCCGGGCGAGGGCGTGCCAGTCGTGCGAGGTCGTAGCCTTGCTCGGGTCCTCATGGCCCGCGACAATCGCCACCGACGCCGACACGTGGCGGTGCGTGACAGGAATCCCGGCGTAGGCCGGGGCGGCGATCGCCGAGGAGATGCCGGGCACGATCTCGAAGGGGACGCCGGCTTGCCGAAGCTCGAGCGCCTCCTCGCCCCCGCGCCCGAAGATAAACGGGTCGCCGCCTTTGAGTCTCACGACCTGCTTGCCTGCAAGGGCGCGGTCAATGAGGAGCGCGTTGATTCTCTCCTGCGGCACCGACGTGTGCAGGCCTTCGCCGTGCTTGCCGACAAAGATGAGTTCGGCGTCCGTGCGGCATTCGGCCAGCAGGAGCGGGTTGGCGAGCCGGTCGTAGGCGATCACGTCAGCACGCTGTAAAAGGCGCAGACCTTTGACGGTCAGCAATTCAGGGTCGCCGGGACCAGCACCGACGAGTGAAACAAAACCAGCTTGGGGCAGGGACACCAAAACTCCTCAGGGTAGAAAACAGGCCAGGTGGGCGAGACCCACCGATACCCGGTTATACGTGTAGTTGATAAAACCCGTCAAGAACTTTCCTGACATGCGGTGCAGCGTGAGGGTCAAGAAGTAGGATCAAGACACGGGGTTGCGGTAGTACTCGGC
>JBMDWS010000014.1:0-3042 GCA_048594695.1 Truepera sp.
AGCAATGACACTTGCGTTTCATAATGCAGGCAGCATGACGCGTGACGAGGTGGAAGAAGCCCTTGCAGGCTCACTCAGCACGCTTATGGAAGAAGCAAAAGAGCGTGCACCCATCCATCTCAAGCAGGAAGCAGGCTTTCCGTTACCTCTGGGCGCACTCGAGCTTCCCATCGACGAGTGCCAATCAGCCATCACACAGGTGACCCTGGTTGAGTTGCCTCTTCTGAGTTGCTATATTTTGCCGCTTTCTGTCGATAATCTCTTGACCGAACTTGAAAACCGCCTGATGCTCCTCGGTTACAAACGGACTTATCTGGCCCGCGAGGAAGCTTTTACAGCCGTAAACTGGCTTAGCCCACACGCGCAGGCATACAGGCTCGGCCTCATCCTTGTAGGCGCGTCGAGGATGGGCGGTGCGCTTCTGGTCGAGGTCGACAGCAAAGCGATGGAACGCTGAGAGTGAGCCTACGGCCTCTCCTGATGCCGCTCGGAGAGTTTTGCCGCCACGTCCCCCAGACTCACGCCACTCTCTTCCAGAAGTACCGTGAGGTGAAAGAGCAGATCGGCGGCCTCCCCGACGAGTTCACCCGGCTTATTCTCGAGCGCCGCCACAATCGTCTCCCCCGCTTCCTCCACGACCTTCTGCGCTATGTAACCGCGCCCGCGTGCGTGCATCCGGGCCACGTACGAACCTTCGGGCAGCGTTGAGAGGCGACTCCGAACCACACGCTCGAGGGTTCCCATCATCTCACCGATGCCGGGCGGGACCGTATCCGTCAGGGCGCGGTAAAAACAGCTGTATTCACCTGTATGACAGGCGGCTCCACTCTGCTCCACGCGGTAGAGGAGCGCGTCGGCGTCGCAGTCGTAGCGCACCTCGAGCACCGCCTGAACGTGCCCACTGGTCGCGCCCTTATGCCAGAGTTCCTGGCGCGAGCGGCTGTAGTAGTGCGCCTCGCGGGTCGTGAGGGTCGCCTCGACGGCCTCCCGGTTGGCGTAGGCGAGCATGAGGACCTGACCCGACTGGGCGTCCTGAGTGACGACCGGTATGAGGCCGTGGGCATCGAAAGCGAGGGCGGAAACGTCCATGAGGGCAGTCTACCGTCCGGGAGCGCGTCGCTTCGTTTCAGCGTATCGTTTCGACATCTGCACGTTCCTGCTACTGGTCAGCTTGGCTATGTCAAGATTCTGTCTGAAAACAGGTTCCACGGAGGAAGCCCCATGACCTTTTTATCCCTGACCTTTGCCCTGCTGGCAAGCTTCTTGCACGTCGCGATCTTCGTGATGGAGAGCCTTCTGTGGCGACGTCCGCAGGTCTGGCAACGCTTCGGCATCGAATCGCAGAGGCTCGCCGACGACACGGCCCCACTCGCCTACAATCAGGGGTTTTACAACCTTTTTCTCGCGCTCGGAGGCTTTACGGGCGTGTGGTGTGTGGCACGGGGCGCACCCGTCGTAGGCTGGACACTCATCGCCGTTGCCTGTGGCAGCATGGTCGCGGCTGCGCTCGTGCTGCGTACGGGCGGAGGGCGCTACACTCGAGCCGCTCTAACACAAGGGACGCTTCCCGCGCTTGCCCTCGTCTGTGCGGCACTCCTGCGCGCTTGACCGCAACACACTTTTAGTCCTCGCCGATATCCTCGTTCCACACCTCAGGATGCTCGGTGATAAAGCGGCCTAGTAATTCTATGCAGTTGCTCGAGCCCATATCTACGACCTCGACACCGTTTTCCCGCAGCCAGTCGAGGCCACCCTGAAACGTCTCGGACTCCCCGACGACCACCGTCCCGATACCGAACTGGCGCACCAGCCCGCTACAGTACCAGCAGGGCGCCAGCGTCGTGACCATCACCGTATCGCGGTACGAACGCTGCCGCCCCGCCTTGCGAAAGGCGTCGGTCTCGCCGTGGACCGACGGATCGCCCTCCTGCACGCGGCGGTTGCGTCCCCGGCCCAGAAGCGTTCCGTCCCGCCGAAAGAGCGCCGCACCGATCGGAATCCCGCCCTCATCGTAGCCGGCCTGAGCCTCCTCTAGAGCCACCTCGAGCATCGCCTCATAATCTGGTTGCTGCACCTTGACCTCCTGTACCTTTATACCCTGAGCCTGTATTTTTATCCTCCAGCGGATCTACAGGTGGACTGTTCCAACCCGCCCCCGGATTCTAGGAGGAGCCATGCCAAGCCGCTTACTCGCAGCACTCGCCCTCCCTTTTCGCCTCGTTCAGCCTCGCGCAACCGCTGTCGGTGTTTGGTGCGTTTGCCACAGCCATCGAAGAACCCTGGGACGGCGTGATTCATCAGGCGCTCCTGAGCGAAGAGGAAGCGGGCCGCATCACCTACGATTTCGTTGACGATATCGGTTACGCGGGCGACATGGAGCGGATTCTGCGTGACATCGCCGAGGAGCAAGCCCTGGCGGTCATCTTCGGGGACGCCTTCGGCAACGAGGAAGCCGTTCGCCGCATCGCCGCCGATTATCCGGATATCGCCTTCGCCTTCGGCTCGGGCCTGAGTCTCTCGGAACCCAATCTCTCGGTCTTCGACAACTGGATTCACGAGCCTGCTTATCTGAGTGGCCTCATCACGGGAACCCTCAGTAAGAGCGGCTTCGTCGGTGTGGTCGGTGGAAATCCTGTCCCGGAAGTGAACCGCATCGTCAACGCATTTAAGGTCGGTGCAACCGAAGCCAACCCGGACGCTCGGGTGCTGGTCACCTTTATCAATTCCTGGTTCGACCCGCCCGCCGCCAAGGAGGCCGCACTGGCCCAGATCGACGCCGGAGCCGACCTGCTCTTTGCCGAACGCTTCGGTGTGATCGAGGCAGCGCAGGAAAACGGTCTCCTGGCCTTCGGCAATATGAGTGACCAGAACAGTCTCGCCCCTGAAACGGTCATCACCGGGCCGGTCTGGAACATGCAGCCGACCGTCGAATACGTGCTCTCGCAGGTCGAAGGTGGCACCTACACGGCGCTCGACCTCAAGGACTTCTCGATGATGGGCAAGGGCGGCGCGAGCCTGGCCCCACTGCACGGCTTTGAAAAG
>JBMDWS010000140.1:0-19043 GCA_048594695.1 Truepera sp.
GCCTTGCCCGTAAAGTAAAAGCGCTTTTACAACCGGGATTGGAGCATTTTGCTGTGAGTTCGTCTCATATGGGCCGAATTACGATAGCTGAAGTCGCTCGCCGGGCGGGTGTGTCGATAAGCACCGTCTCGAGAGTAATGAATGGGCTCGACCGGGTACACCCCGAGACGCGCCAGCGCGTTCTCGAGATGATCGAGGCGCTGCGCTATCAGCCGAGCGCCTACGCGCGCGGGCTGGCGACGCAGCGGACGCGCACCATCGGGTTCGTGATTCCGACGCTTAGCGACCCGTTTTATCTGGGTATCGTGCGCGGCGTCGAGACGGCTGCCGTAGCAGAGAGCCACAGTCTGCTCGTGGTCAGTCAGCTTACCCGTTCCGATGAACCGCGAGTTCTGGAGCTCTTCACGCAAAAACGTGTGGACGGTTTGGTTGTCGTCGGGGTCGCAGTGGGGCCGGAAGTGCTCGAGCAACTGCGCGAACAGGGCTTTCCCATTGCACTTTTGCAGCAGGGGAGTGAACTCTCGACCTTTGTCGTAGATAACTATGGTGGTGCACGCCTCGTGACCGAGCATCTGCTGGGGCTGGGTTATCGGCAGATCGGGTACATAGCCGGGAGTAATGAAACGCCGGACAATGCCGAACGGTTTCGCGGCTTCGGCGAAGCGCTCGAGCGCGCTGGTCTGCCATGGTCGCCCGACCTGTTCGTGCAGGGGGACTTTCTTCAGGGAAGTGGCGCGGGAGCAGTCCGAACCCTACTGGGGCGCGGAGTGTCTTTCGACGCCATCTTTGCTGCCAACGATCAGATGGCGATCGACGCCGTCCTGGCTCTGCGCGAGGCAGGGCTGCGTGTCCCTGAGGACGTTGCTGTCGTCGGATTCGACGATATTCCACTGGCACGCTACGTCGCGCCGCCCCTTACGACCGTTCGCCAGCCCTCGTTCGAGTTGGGGCTGGCAGCGACCAGAGCCGTGCTCGCGGCCCTGCGCGGTGACGCCTTACCCGAAGGCGTCGTGTTGCCCGCCGAACTCATCGTTCGGGAATCCTGCGGAGCCCACAGGGTGTCGGGGCCAAAGGGGGGGAGACCATAGTGTGCGCACATCTGTAACCTCCGCCAATCACCGTTTTATCGCCTAGTTTCTATGAGGAGAATGCCATGAAAAAGTTCAGTATCGTTGCCGTGGGTCTGCTGTTCTGGGGGAGTGCCTGGGCACAAACGCTTTCAGTATCGATTGTTGCAGGCGCCATGCGCGACACCATGGAACCCTTGGCGGCCGCCTTCGAGGAGGCTAATCCCGGAGTTACCGTCAACCTCGTTCCCGAACCCGAAGGGGGCTCGTTCGAGGCGCTGATCGCCGCAGGTAATCAGCCGGACTTACTCATTACCTCGTTCGGGGGGCAGATCGGACGGTTGGCGTCTCAGGACGTCGTTGCACCCCTGGAAGAACTCGAGGGGGCCGAGGACCTTTTGGGGCGGCTCGAGCCGAGTGCTGTCGAGGAGCTCTACGGGCACACTTATTACGTTCCCGTCGGTGCGGACGTGACCATGATGATCTATAACAAGGCGCTCTTCGAGGCGGCGGGCCTCGACCCCGAAGCGCCGCCCGAGACCTTTGAGGAATTTTTGAGCGCGGCGGCTGCCATCAATGAATTGCCCGATCAGGGGAACGGTCGGGTCTATGGGACGGTTTTCTGGAACGACGTGCTGGCGACGGGCGGCTGGTACTGGAACATGCTTCAGCCGATGTATCTCAGTGCCAATCAGGACGAATGCCAGCTTCTGAATCGCCTCGGGACCAGCGTAGACTTTGACGATGAAGAGTGCGCGATGGCTGCTTTTTACGCATTCAACAAAGAAGCGCAGCAGTACGCGCCGGAAACGATGGAACCCAACTTCTTCAGCCGCCGCATCGGGATGTGGCCTCAGTATGGTTACTCGTGGGAGCCCAACTTGCGGCAGGCTGCCGGAGAGCCGATGGTGATCGGGGAAGACGTGGCGGTCGCGCCCATCCCCGTGCCGGAAGCGGGCGACACCGCCTACAGCACCTATGGTGGGCGCGCCCTGATGATTCTTCGCACGACGCCCGAGCGCGAGGCGTTGGCCTGGAGTTTCATCCAGTTCATGATGGAAGACGAAAACAACCTCAAGTTCATCAAGGAGCTCGGTTACCTGCCGGTTCTCAGCAGCCTCAAGGATGACCCGTACTTTCAGGAGCCGGCGCGTGCGCCGTTCGTGGCGGCACTCGAGAACGCCGTCTTGCCCGAAATGACCGGCAGCGCCGAAACGGTGGCGAACGCTGTCGAGACGGTCTACCAGGAAGTGGCGGTCGCGGGCACCATGACGCCTGAAGAGGGCGTAAAAGCGGCTGCCGAGCAGGCTAACGCGGCACTTGGGGGCGAGTAACCGTCTGACGGGCTGAGCGTGCCTGCCGCGCTCAGCCCCTCCGATTTGCAAGGTTCAAGCTAGACTCCGAGTACCTGTTTCCGCGCCAAGCTTGGCCCGAACTGAGCTACCACGCACCGAGCCACCACGCACCCCTGGGAGACTTTCGTGGCACAAAGTATGTCGGCATTGCCCTCGCGCCGGGGCTCACCTGAAAGCCTCTGGCGACGCACCCTCAAACACAAATGGGGCTACCTGTTCGTCGCACCGTGGGTCATTCTCTTCGCGGTTTTCGGGATCTACCCGCTGTTGCTGTCTTTTTACCTGACCTTCTTCGATTTCTCGTTTACCAACCCCGAACGGCTCCGGTTCGTTGGCATCGGGGCGTGGGTGCGGGGGATAACCGACCCGCTGTTCTGGCTGGCGCTGTGGAATATCGTCTACAACCAGACGATATTTATCGTTCTCAAGAACGGTCTTGGCTTGATTACGGCGCTGCTGCTCTACCGGGTCTCGTTTCTGGGTCGGTTTTTCCGCACCGTCTACTTCATGCCGGTGGTGACCTCGGTGATCGTCCTGATGACTATCGGCACCTACCTCGTCAATCCTGGCGGCCCGATTCAGACGTGGCTGGTAGGTATGGGGTGGCTCGAGGCGCCCGTCAACTGGCGCTTTACGGTCTGGTGGCCGATGCCGATCATCGCGCTCATCAACACCTGGAAGTGGTTCGGGATCAGCACGGTCATCTTGCTCGCGGGGCTCTATTCGATCGACAAGCAGCTCTACGACGCAGCGGCCATCGACGGCGCGAACGGCTGGCAGCGCTTTCGCTTTATCACCTGGCCGCAGCTCAACCCGCAGCTTTTTTTCCTGTTGGTCATCGACGTCATCTCGGGCTTGCAGATGTTTACCGAGGTTTACGCTTCTTTCGACGTGATGGGCGGGCAGCACAATCAGGCGCTCACGCCCGTTCTCTACCTTTTTGCCCAGGCGTTCGACCGCTCGAATATCGGCTACGCCTCGGTGCTGGGGCTCCTCCTAGCCTTTATCATCGCGCTCGGGACCTGGGCGCAGTTCCGCTTCGTGCAGCGGGACGTCGCGTGAGGAGGTTGCGGTGACTGCCAAACGCTTTTCCTTTGGGACCATCGTCACATACGCGCTGCTGACGCTCGGCGCGGTCTTCGTGCTCTACCCGTTTTTTTACATGGTCATGAACTCGGTCAAGCCGGGGCCGGAAATCCTCAATCAGCCCACGCAGTTGCCGAGCCGGATCACGTTTTCGGGCTACCTCGACGTGTTCCAGCGGCTCAACATGCTGAGGCTCTTTGGTAACTCGCTCCTCATCTCAGGGTCGGTCACGCTTCTAAATACCGCCCTCAGCGCGCTCGCGGCCTACGCTGTCGCGAAGATCCCCTTTCCCGGGCGCGACCGCCTGTTCGCGTTCATGCTGAGCACCATGATGATACCGGGTGTGCTTTTCCTGATTCCGACCTACGTGATTATCTACAACCTCGGCTGGGTTGGACAGTATCACGCGCTCATCATCCCGTCGGCGGTATCGGTCTATAACATCTTCCTGATCCGGCAGTTTATGGCCACGATTCCCAACGAGCTACTGGAAGCCGGACGCTTGGACGGCGCAAGCGAGCTGACGCTCTTCTGGCGCATCATGCTGCCGATGTCGCGGCCCGTGCTGGCTACAGTGGCCATCCTGACGTTTATCGGCTCGTGGAACGATTTTTTAGGGCCGCTTCTTTATCTAAACCGCCCTGAAACCTGGACGGTGCAGCTTGGGTTGCAACAGTTCACCTCGTCGGTCCCCGGTGAAAACACCCAGCAGATCTGGGCTGCCACCACGCTCATCACTGTGCCGCTCGTGGTCGTCTACTTCTTTTTGCAAGACCAGTTCATGAAGGCGTTTGCCAACGTCTCGCTCAAATAACCATGACGCAAGTGACCTCTACCCCTATCAGCAGCGCCACGCCCGCTGTACCCAAGCGCCGCCCCTTTGTTGCTCTCTACGTCGTCTTGGGTGTCCTGCTGCTCGCGGCAGGTACCTACGCCCTCGCCTGGTACCGCGCCTACCATCTGACCCAGACCTTCATGCAAAATGCCGCCGAAAGCTTCGCGGAGGAGGAGTACCTGAACGCACTCACCGGTTACGAGGTGTTCGACGAAGAGGCCAACCGCTACGTCTACCGGGGGGGCTACGGGCAGGTCGCGCTCATCTGGGCCGATCCCTATGCCTGGCCCCGACCCCCTGCACTCGCCGGGGCGCAGGCCCGCACCGAGGAGATCATTCAGGAGCGCCTGACCCTCGAGGACGCCGAAGCCTTTATCGAGGAGAACATCGGGCAGAACAACCCGTACCTCGGGCGAATATATCTACGCACCGGTGAACTCTACGAAGTAGACGGCGACGAGGACGACGCCGCGGACGTGTACGAGGAGGTGATCGACGCTTTTCCGAACGATACGGCGCTCGTCGAGCGGGCAACGGCGCACCTAGAGCGCCTCGAGGCCGCCGAGGAAGACGAATAGACCGACGCTAAACGCGACCAAACCACCTCGATTTCACGCGCAAGGGAGACACGTATGACTCCGATCCGCTACCTGACGCTGTTCGCGCTCGCCTGTACGCTGGCGGGCTGCTCGAGCACCCCAAGCACCCCGACCGAACCCGAGGAAATCCTCTGGCAGGCGTGGCAGGACAAGGACGTCGCCGCGCTGCAAAATGACAGTTCCGGCGCTACCTTCGCCCTCGACGACACGGTTATGACGCCCTCGGGCAACGCGAGCGTGAAGGTGACACCAAGTGGTGAAAACGATGAGACGAAGGTGGCATTTTCTGCCCCCGGCAGCGGGTTCCTGCCCTGGAATACGCGGCAGGCTCTGGAGCTCGAGCTCTACATCCCCGAGGGTGCTGCGGTCCCCCCGACGAACGTCTTCCTGGGCCTCGCCGACACGAGCGGCGACTTCGCCTGGGTCGACGGCCTGGACAGCGAAACCGCCCTCACGACCGGCTGGAACCGCGTTCGCTTCGAGCTGACCAACAAGATGCGGCTACTGGAAGAGGGCAAGACCTACACCATGTACGTCAACTCGAGGGCGGTCAATGATCAGGCAGCCAAGGTCAATCTGACCGAGCCCTTCAACCTCGGCGACGCTTACCTCGTGGGCGTGAGTGACCCGGCCGAACCCGAGCCCAATAAAGAACCGGACCCTGCCGTCGATGCGGAGGTCGATAGCCTGCTGGCGCTCCCCGACGACGCACTGCTGGAAGAAGTCTCCAAACGTACCTTCGGATTTTTCTGGAACGAGGTCAACCCGGATAACGGCCTCATCAAGGACCGAAGCACCGAGGACTCGGCGTCGTCGGTCGCCTCGGTCGGTTTCGGTCTATCGGCCATTCCGGTCGCCATAGAGCGGGGCTGGATCACGCGTGACGAAGGTTACGACCGCACCCTGACGACGTTGCAGAGTTTTGCCAATGGCGGTGTCGAGGGTAACCGGGGCTTTTTCTACCACTTCGTCAACATGAGCGACGGGCGTCGCAGCGGCGGTAGCGAACTCTCGTCCATCGATACCGCACTCTTTATCGCGGGTGCCCTGACGGTAGCGGAATACTTCCCGGACACCGAAGTCGCCACGCTCGCCGATGAACTCTACCGCGCCGTGGACTGGGCCTGGATGCAGGGTGGCGATCTGGAGGGTCTCGTTCGGATGGGCTGGAGTCCCGAAAACGGCTTTCTGGACGCGCAGTGGGGCGCGGGTTTCGACGAGGGTCTGCTGCTCTATATCCTCGCCATCGGTTCGCCGACGCACCCCGTTCCTGCCGAGTTGTGGGACGAGATCGCCCGTCCGGTACGTAAGGACTTTCAGGACCGCGACTACATCTACATTGCTGCCGAGCCGCTCTTTATCTATCAGTACCCGCTCGCCTGGCTCGATGTGCGCGACCACGAAGACTACTACGCCAACTATCCCAACAACACCGCGCGGGCGTGCGAGTACAACGCCGACTTCAGTAAGGCTTTGGAGGCCGATTACGCCACCTATCAAAACGGCGTCTGGGGTCTCAGCGCGTCGGACGGTCCGTCGGGCTACAAGGCTTACGGCGCTGCCGAAGGCAATCACGACGGTACTGTCGCGCCCTACGCTTCGATAGCCTGTCTGCCCTATACGCAGGATCTGGCGTGGCAGTCGCTCAGGGCCATGCTCACGCAGTACAAGTCGCTGGTCTGGGGTGACTACGGCTTCGTGAGCGCCATCAACGAGGACGAACTCTGGTACTCCTACGATTACATCGGCATCGACCAGGGCGATATTCTCCTCAACATCGAGAACTACCGCACGGGACAGGTCTGGGATCTCTTTATGCAGAACGCGCAGGTACAAGGGGCATTGACGACCCTCGGATTTGTCGAGAGACCTTCCGATTACGCTGTGACCCCGGCGTACCTGCAAGACGTGAGTGAGGCTGAAGCCGCAGCGAAGCAGCCCGTAAGTGGCAGCGCGATAAGCCCGGCCCCGACCATCGACGGCGACCTGACGGAGTGGGCGGCGTCCACCTTCTATACCGTCACCGAGGCGATGAATGTTCCCGTAGGTGGCGTCGCGGAGGTAGACCCCGAAACGCAGACGCTGCACAGCCGCTTCGCCATTCGCTACGACGCTGAGAACCTCTACCTAGCCGCCGATGTGTCGGACGACACGGTAGTCAGCAACATCGCGCCGGACGACCTGCAAAACTTCTACCGCACGGATTCTGCCGAGTTCTATCTGGACCCGAACAACGACACCGGGCTCTTCAAGCTCTCGGTCCTGCCCTTCGACACCGAGGGCAACGTGCAGGCGGTGCGCCACGAGGACGCACAGCCCGGCCCCATCGCCACTACGGCGCCCGGCGCAGAGGTCGCCTCGAGCCGCACGGACGGTGGCTATATCATCGAGGTGAAGCTGCCGCTGACCCTGCTGGGCATCTCCGGCACGGCGGGCACGGCGCTGGGCTTTTCGCATGTGATCCATAACGCCAACGACGCGGACGCCGAGGTGGGCGCGGACGTGCGTGAAAACATCATCGGCTGGAACCCGGTGCCGGACGTGTGGATCACGCCGGACCGCTGGAGCACGCTGACGCTCGAGTAATCCCTTTTCGTCATCTCTGGGGCTGGGCTCAAACCCGGCCCCTTCTTTTTGAAGGGCATCCATGACTTCGTCGCACTATGATTCGCACCTCATCTTCGACAACAGTTTGACGAAAGACCGCTATTTCTATTCGTCGGGTTCGGCCATCGCGCCGAGTACGCTCGAGCTCGTCCAGGGAAAGCTGCCGGTAAGCGAAAACGCCGTGAGCCCGCCCAACGCGCTCAGGCTTGAGTGGTGCTCGGGGCGGGGGGGCGACTGGGAGGCGGCCATTCATGTCGAATCCCGCCGCGTTCGTGACGAAACCCTGCGCGGCGATACGCTCTCGCTGTGGTGCTACGCGGAGAGACCCATTCTCGCCGAAGCTTTGCCTCTCCTGGCTCTCGGCCTTCACGGGGGTCGGACGTTAGCGTTTCGATGGGGAACGTTCGCGGGCGACTTGCTTGGTGGAGTGTGGCAGCAGGTCAAGATTCCGCTTCGTGCATGGGGTGGCTCGACGGGCGAGCAAAATCTGCTGAAATTGGAGCGTCTCATATTTTCGCAGAGCATCGACGACGGGGAAGCTCACACCCTGCTGCTCGATGAAATCAGGCTTCTAGACAGCACGGGTATCGGTGAACCCGAAACGCCTACCGATCTCGCTGCAACAGGGTATCCGCACCATATCGAACTTGACTGGAACCTCACGTTGGGTGAACATGTCGCCTACGTTCTTATCGAGCGCTCAGAGAGGGAGAAAGAGCCGTATAGACCCATAGGCATTCAGCGCCCCGAGGTGCGGCGGTTTGCCGACTACTTGGGTCAACCTGGCACCAAAGCTCGTTACCGCATCTGCGCCGTGAGTTACGACTACCAAATGTCGGGATTCGCGTTTGCCGAAGCCGAGACGCGACCCTTCTCCGACGATGACTTTCTCGACATGGTGCAGGAGGCGCATATCCGCCCTTACACCGAGCGGGCGCATCCGGCGGCGGGACTGGCGCTCGAGTGCCTACCCGGTGACGAAAACCTCGTGGCGCTCGGCGCGGCGGGGTTTGGGCTGATGGCCCTGATTGTCGGGGCCGAGCGCGGGTTCATGAGCCGGGAGAAGGTCCTGGAGCAGACCCTTAAGGCTGTCCGGTTTCTTGCTCGAGCCGACCGCTTTCACGGCGTCTGGCCCCACTTTCTGGACGGGCGCACCGGCAAAACTATTCCGCTCTTTGGCACGTACGACAACGGCGGCGACCTCGTCGAGACAGCCTTCATGGTGCAGGCGCTTCTTACCGTGCGGCAGTACTTTGCCGGGGAGAACGAACGAGAAAAGGAACTGCGCCAGACAATTACCCGACTCTGGGAAGAGGTCGAGTGGAACTTCTACCGTCAGACACCGGACAGCGACGTGCTCACCTGGCACTGGTCGCCGGATTACGGCTGGATCATCGATCACCCGCTGACGGGCTGGAACGAGGCGATGATCGTCTACCTGCTCGCCATCGCCTCCCCGACGCACCCCGTCCCAGCCTCCCTCTATGAGACGGGCTGGGCCTCGCAGGCGAAGACCGCGACGACCTACCGTGAGAACTGGGGCAAGACGCGCGCGGGCGCGAACTACGGCAACGGTGAGGCCTATGAAGGACTGGCGTTGCCTGTCGGGGTCGGCAGCGGTGGGCCGCTCTTTTTTACCCACTACCCTTTTCTGGGTTTCGATCCGAGAGGCAAACGCGACCGCTTCACCGGACGCTTCGACACCGATTACTTCGGCAACAACCGCACGCTGTCGCGTATCAATCAGCGCTACTGCGCGCGCAACCCGAAGGGCTATGCGGGGTACAGCGAGGTTTGCTGGGGCCTCAGCGCCAGTGACGATCACACGGGCTACATGGCGCACGACCCGACCCCTGCCCGTGACAACGGGACGATCACGCCGACAGCGGCGCTGAGCGCCTTCCCGTACACTCCGGACGCGTCTTGGGCAGCGCTCAAGCACTTCTACTTCGAGCGCGGCGCGGACATCTGGGGCGTGTACGGATTCCGCGACGCCTTTAACGACACGGAAGGCTACCTCTCGAGCCTCAGCATGGGGCTCAATCAGGCACCGATTACCGTGATGATCGAAAACCACCGGAGCGGGCTGCTCTGGCGGCTCTTCATGGCGAACCCGGAGATTGGCGATATGGTCGGGCGCGTGTTCGAGTGACGCGGCAAAAGCCCGCCCCTGTTCGTAGCGATGAGAAGAGGGGCGGGACGGGTCCGCCAGGGCTGAGTGGGGTCGCTTCTGGCGGTGTTACCAGGGTAGGCGTCCGTGAGTCGCCGGACTGCGAAAAATCTCGCGCCGTGAAGTGCTGTCCGGCTTTAGGTAGACTTGTCGCATGACGACAACCCGAATAGGGGTAAAGCTGTGACCAAGTCCCGTCCCGATGACACCCTCGCCTGGATGAACGAACTCACCGCCGAGATGGAAGAGCGTCGCAAGGTTATAGAGGGTGGCGGCGGCAAGGCGCGGCAAGATAAACAGCGGGGGGCGGGTAAGCTCACGGCGCGGGAGCGGATCGCTGCGCTGCTGGACGAGGGCAGCTTCGTCGAGCTGGGTGTATTCACCGAGCACGCCGGGCTCGAGATGATGCGCGGCGTCTCGGCCCCCGGCGAAGGGGTCGTGACCGGCTACGGGACCGTTGCAGGCCGAACTGTTTTCGTCTTCAGCCAGGACTTCACGGTGCTGGGCGGCTCGCTTGGCAAGATGCACGCGCAAAAGATCACTCAGGTCATGGACCTGGCTGTCAAGACGGGTGCACCCATCATCGGGCTCAACGATTCGGCTGGGGCGAGGATTCAAGAAGGCGTGGACTCGCTCTCGGGTTATGGCGAAGTCTTCTACCGCAACGCCATCTATTCCGGGGTGGTGCCGCAGATCAGCGCCATCCTGGGTCCGTGCGCGGGTGGTGCGGTCTACAGCCCGGCCCTCACCGATTTCGTGCTGATGAGCCGGGGCAGCTCGTACATGTTTATCACGGGTCCCGAGGTCATCCGTTCGGTGACGAAGGAGAACGTGACCTTCGAGCAGCTGGGCGGCGCGGACGTGCACGGGCGCAAGTCGGGTGTGGCGCACTTCGAGGCGGACGGCGACGAGGCGGTGCTGGAAACGGTCCGGGAGCTGCTCTCGTACCTGCCGCAGTCCGCCAAGGAGCAGCCCCCGCACAAGGAGACGAGCGACCCCGACACGCGGGAGACGCCTGAACTGCTCGGCATCGTTCACCCCGATCAGCGCCGCCCTTACCCTATGAAAGATGTGATCCGTGCGGTCGTGGACGATGGCGGGTGGCTCGAGGTCCAGCAGGACTTCGCCAAAAATATCCTCTGCGGCTTCGCCCGTTTGGGCGGGCAGGCTGTCGGCATCGTCGCCAACAACCCGCGCCACATGGCGGGCACGCTCAACATCGACGCCTCGGACAAGGCCGCCCGCTTTATTCGCACCTGCGACTGCTACAACGTCCCGGTCGTGACCTTCGTGGACGTGACGGGTTTCATGCCGGGCGTCGCGCAGGAGCACGGCGGCATCATCCGGCACGGGGCGAAGATGCTCTACGCCTACGCCGAGGCGACTGTGCCTAAAATCACGCTGATCGTGCGAAAGAGCTACGGTGGCGCGTACTTGGCGATGAATTCGCGCGATATGGGCGCGGACATCGTGCTGGCTTGGCCGACCTCAGCGGTTGCCGTGATGGGGGCAGAGGGAGCCGCCAATATCATCTATAGGCGCGAGCTCGAGCGGGCCGACGACCCGCAGGCGGCAAGGGCAGCCAAGATCGCCGAATACAAGGCGCGCTTCGATAACCCGTACTGGGCAGCGGGGCGGGGCTACATCGACGATGTGATCGACCCGAAGCACACGCGGCTTTACCTCATCCGACATCTGCGGATGCTGCGGGAGAAGCTCGAGGCGCGGCCCTTCAAAAAACATGGGAACATGCCGCTGTAAAGGAATGTTAGTGTGTCTGGTTACATGCACAAGCGCTCCGAAGCCTGTGCTAACCTCAGGATCAAAGAAGGTATGTGGTAGCCTCTTGGGCGAGGAGATTCATGAACCAGGCCTACCGTTTAGCTTTCATCCTTCCCCTCCTGCTTGCAGCCTGTGTCAGGGTCACTCCGCCGACTACCGATCCCACGCCCACAACGCCCACCGACCCTGCGCCGACGCCGCCTGACACGAGTATTCCCTACGCGGGCGAATGGCTCGTGACGTTTACGTCTACCGACGGTGGGACGTTTACACACGCGCTCGAGGTCACCGCCAACATGTCGACGGATGGGCTTGGCAATGCCGGAGGTGGGCTCCAGCAGAGCTGTGCGGAGACCTGTAGCGCTACGGAGGCCAGCGGCTTCGGCTTTGTAGGCGACCTTCTACTTTCGGACGGGACCACCGTACGCGCGTTGGCCCTGTTTGCCCAGACCTCCGAACCGGGTAGCACAGCGCTCGAGGCCTACACCGTGCAGCCCATCACGCTCACGACCAATGAAGCCGGACAGACCACTTTTACTGCGACAGCAGCGTGGGAAGACCCGAACGACGGAACGGTCGAGGGGATGATGACAGCCACGCATGTTGGAGAGGCAAAATCCCTCGGCGGTTTTGGGCTCATCAATATAGACGAAGCCGTCGAGATGTTGAGGCAGACAGCGTACTACTAGGAGAGAACCTCATAAAAAAGCGCACGCTTACTTGAAGCGTGCGCTTTTTTGGTGGCCAGACCCGGAATTGAACCGGGGACACTACGATTTTCAGTCGTATGCTCTACCAACTGAGCTATCTGGCCGAAGGGGCTTACCGGTATCATCAGCATTGCTGATGATACCAGTAGGCTTTTGGCGGAGCCGACGGGATTTGAACCCGCGACCTTCTGCGTGACAGGCAGATATGCTAACCCCTACACTACGGCTCCACACGCCAAAACCCCGAAGGGCAAGCGGCATGATACCGGACTGCTTGCGGCCTTGTCAACGCGAGTAGAGGGTAATCTCGAGAATGATCGCCAGGAGCATCACGCCGCTGACGTAGAGATTGCCGTTAAAGGCGCGCAGCGCGCTGCCGAGGTCAGCTGAACGTGCCAGCCGCTGACCCCACCAGAGGACTAGCGCCACTACCACGAGTCCCAACGCAAAGGGCCAGTGCGATTCTGTCAGGGGCAAGGTCAGCGCGAGAAATCCCCAAGCCAGAACGTGAAGCGCGGCAGAGATGGCGAGTGCCCGCCTCACGCCGAAATCGGAAGGGATACTGTGAATCCCGTTTTCGACGTCGAAGTCGTAGTCGAGAATAGCGTAGATCACGTCGAACCCGGCAATCCAGCAGGCGACGCCAGCCCAGAGTGTAAGGGCTGCGGGTGCAAAGGTGCCCGTCACCGCGATCCAGCCCCCAGCAGCAGCCGCGCCGATGGTCACGCCCAGCCAGAGGTGACAGAGCCAGGTGACGCGCTTGAGATACGAATAGAGCGTCAGAAACACGACAGCGACTGGCAAGAGGGTCAGTGTCAGCGGATTGAGCTGCCAGCCCGCCAGCAGGAGCAGTGCGAATCCGCCGAGTGCAAGCACCACGCCGTTCGTTTTGCTGAGTTTCCCGGCGGGAATCTCCCTCGAGGCCGTCCGTGGGTTGCGGGCGTCGATCTCGGCGTCGATCACGCGGTTTAGCGCCATACTCGCGGTGCGCGCGCCGACCATCGCCAGCGTCACCCAGAAAAAAACGGCCCAGCCCGGCCAGGCACGGGTCGCGAGCAGCATCCCACCATAGGCAAAAGGCAGGGCAAAGAGGGTGTGCTCGAACTTGACGAACTCGAGATACGTTTTAAACGTTGCGCGCTTCGGGGCGGCGACTTGGTTCACGGCCCTACGATAGCACCGCCTTGCGCGGGCATAAAATACTCTATGATGCAGGGATCACATGGGGAGGCAAAACGTGGCTCAATCGGCTGAAGTCGCTACAGCGTGGCTAGAGCTGACGGAACATAAAGAGAAGCTCGAGGGTGTTCATATGCGTGAGCTGTTCGAGGAGGATAAGGGGCGTTTCGACACCTTTTCCTTGCAGCTAGATGACGTCCTCTTCGACTACTCGAAAAACCGCGTAACCGAGGAGACGATGCAGAAGCTCGTCGCACTCGCGCAGGCTGCCGGCGTTGCCGAGCGGCGCGACGCGATGTTTGGCGGCGATAAGATCAACACGACCGAGGGCCGGGCTGTCTTGCACGTTGCCCTGCGAAACCGGGCAGATAACCCTATCCTCGTCGACGGGGAAGACGTGATGCCCGGTGTGACGAAGGTTCTGGGCAAGATGCGCGACTTCTCCGAAGCGGTGCGGAGCGGGGCCTGGACGGGCTTTAGCGGCGAGGCCATGACCGACATCGTCAACATCGGGATCGGTGGCTCGGACCTCGGGCCTAAGATGGTGACGCACGCGCTTATTCCCTACGGGCACGAACGCCTCAAGGTGCACTTCGTCTCGAACGTCGACGGTAGCGACGTCATGGAAACCCTCAAGGGGCTGCGCCCGGAAACGACGCTTTTTCTGGTGGCCTCCAAGACCTTTACCACGCAGGAGACCATGACCAACGCCGCGACTGCTAAGGCGTGGCTGCTGGACGCCGCCGGGGACGAGGGCGCGGTCGCGAAGCACTTTGCCGCCATGTCGACCAACGAAAAAGCGGTGGCGGCATTTGGTATCGATACCGAGAACATGTTCGAGTTCTCCGACTGGGTGGGCGGGCGTTACTCGCTCTGGAGTGCCATCGGGTTGTCCATTATCCTCTACATCGGGATGGATAACTTTGAAGCGCTGCTTGAGGGGGCGCGTGAGGCCGACGAACACTTTCTGAGCGCCCCGCTCGAGCAGAATATTCCCGTCATCATGGGGCTTTTAGGCGTCTGGTACAACAACTTTTTTGGTGCCGAGACGCACGCGATTCTGCCCTACGACTACTACCTCGAGTACTTTCCCAGCTACTTCCAGCAAGGCGATATGGAATCGAACGGCAAGCACACCACGCGTGAAGGCGAACAGGTCCACATCAGCACCGGCCCCATCATCTGGGGGCAACCGGGGACCAACGGTCAGCACGCGTTTTATCAGCTCATCCATCAGGGTACCAAGCTCATCCCCTGCGATTTTTTGGCTGCGGCTAAAACCCACAATCCGGTCGGTGAGCACCACGAGATCCTGCTATCGAACTTTTTCGCCCAGACCGAAGCCCTGATGAAGGGACGAACCTTCGAGGAGGCGAGGGCAGAGGTCGAAAAGGAGGGCGCGGGTGGGCTCGATCCGGACCTCGTCGCGGCCTCGAAGACCTTTGTGGGCAACAAGCCGACCAACTCGTTTCTCTACCGCGAACTCGACCCCAAGACGCTCGGGATGCTGATTGCCCTCTACGAGCACAAGATCTTCACGCAGGGCGTGATCTGGAACATCAACTCGTTCGACCAGATGGGTGTCGAGCTCGGTAAGGTGCTGGCCAAACGGATTCTGCCCGAACTCGAGAATGACAAACCGGTCGACGATCACGACAGCAGCACCAACGGCCTTATCAACGCCTACAAGGCGCTGCGATAGGCTTGTGTCAGCACGCGTTCCCTCGCTCAATGCGACCGGGAGCGCGTGCTGATGACGTTTTAGGTGCTGGCGTTCGAGACGCCTATTCTTTGAGATACCTAACCTTCGAGATGCCAACGCTACACCGCCTCGAGCGGAGGGCGCTATCCTCCGCCGCGCCAAGTCACCCAGACGTTGCCCTTGCCGAGGGCGTCCGCCAGCCCCGCCGGATTGTCAATACGACCCAGGCGGGTGTAGCTGTGCGAAGACTGTAAGCCCTTGTAGAACAGCACCAGGCAGTTGGAGCCGTAGAGCATCAGGTCGCCCGCCTCGATGCGTCCCGCCCGTTGCAGTTCGGTCGGTAGCCTGTGGGCCAGATCGACGTATTTCTCATTGCCGTTCAGCTCGAGCATCTCGAGTGTTATCGGGAGCTTCGGGAGCAGCGCTCTGGTCGCAGCGCTGTCCAGCAGTGTGGCCGTAAAAACCCGTTCTTCAACTAGAATCTCGACCTTAATCATGGCCTGTGCCTACTGCGCGGTGTAGCCACCGTCGACGGCGAGCGCGTGACCGATCACGAAGCCCGCGCCGGGGCTGCACAGCCACAGAACGGCTGAGGCGATCTCCTCGGGTTTGCCGAGCCTGCCGGTCGGCTGATCCTTGATCAGGTCTGCCTGAGAGATTCCCTCCCGAACGATCATGGCTGCGACCATCGGGGTATCGATGGCACCGGGACAGACGGCGTTGACGCGAATGCCCCGAGCGGCATACTCGAGCCCTGCGCTTTTCGTCAGCCCGATGACGCCGTGTTTGGACGCGTGGTAGATGGCCCGACCCGGAATGCCGATCAGCCCGCCAATGGACGAGTTGTTGACGATGGCCCCACTGCCCTGCGCGCGCATCTGGCGCAGCTCGTACTTCATGCAGTTCCACACGCCCCGGAGGTTGATGGCGTTGACGCGCTCGAACTCCTCACCGGTGGCGTCAGCCGTCTCGACCGGGAGCGACTGAACGCCCGCGTTGTTAAAAGCCGCGTCCAAGCGTCCGAAGGTAGCGACGGTCTGTTCGACCATCGTGGCGACACTCGTCTCGTCGGTCACGTCGCAGCGAATAGCGAGCGCCCGGTGCCCGGAGGCGTTTAGGCCATCGGCTACGGCCTTTGCCGAGGCTTCGTCGATGTCGGCTAGGGCGACCGCAGCGCCAGCCTCCGCGAAGGCCCTGGCAGTTGCTTGGCCCATACCCAGGCCTGCACCTGTGACGAGCGCTACCTTATTATCGAAAGACAGATCCATTATTTTCTCCCGTTTCTATTGAGGTCCTGGTGCTGCGGGGTGGGCTTGATCTTCCCAGCCTTACTGACGCTCGTAGGTCACGCGCCAGAACTCGCCCGGGCTTGTCGGGGTAAGGACGAGCTGGTTCTCCGAGACCTCAAAGGCGCGTTCCAAGTCCTGCCCAATGAGGTCACGGACAAGCGCCGAATCGACAGTGACGACGAAGGTTTTTGCTGTTTCGTCGATGACTAGGCCGCCGTAAAACGCCTCGTAGCCGTTCACGGTATAGGGGGTAGAGGCAGCGTCTGCGTCCGGGTTCATGGCCTGGACCGACATCGTGCCCGAGTCGGTGAAGACGATCTGCCCGGAGTACGGTACTTCTTGAAGGTCGTCTGCCGAGGTGCCGACCTCGAGTGAGGTCATACGCCAGACGCCGGAGAGCAGCGACAGGCTGTCTTGGGGTAGCGCTAGGGTTGCGACGGCAAGAGCGGAAGTAAGCAGAAAGGTTCCGGGTATGAAGGTCATCTTGGGTTCTCCTTAGAGCAGAAAGTGGATGGACTCGGGTGACTTGCCGTTACTCTCCTCGGAGCGCACGTCGCCGGGCTCGTATAGTTTGGTTTCGTGCATAAGGGAACCACTTCGTTACGAGCGCGTTAGGCAGGTTGTCACGTTGTCCGCGCGGGCTGCCGCCCTGTTCAGGAGATCGCGCTGTCAACCGGGTCGTTGTCGACGTAAATGCGCTGGTCGGTGAACTTACCGTCGCGGACCGTGAAGATCGAGCAGGCGTTGATCTCGATAACGGTGTCATCGTGAAAGTGCCAAACGCTGGTGACTTCGAGAATGATCACCCCGTCCTCTTCTTGCCAGACGTTGATTAGCGGGTGGGCGAGTGACTTCACTTTGCCGAGTAGCGATGCCATCTGTTCCAAGATCGCGTCGCGCCCAGTGATGGTCGGGGCGTTTGCGAACGTCTGAGTGATGTCGTTGGCATAGTAGGTCTCGAGGCGCGTGAGATCTTTAGCTTCCATGGCGTCGAAGTAATCCGTTAGGAAGTCAATCGTGGCCTGATCAGCGCGAGGCATACTGGGTTCCTTCAGTTGTCAATGTGATTGAGCAGCTCAGCCGCTCGAGGCCGGGTTGCGGGTCGTGGTGGAGGGCCGTTCCGGTCCGTCGCCCGCACGGTGCTCGAAGGGTGCTGGTTCATTGGCGAGCGCCGTGAGCACGTCGAGCTGCGCCGTGTCGAGTTGGACGTCGGCTGCTGTCACGTTCGCTTGAAGTTCATCCGAGGTTTCGGCACCCACGATCACCGACGCGACTGCTGGGCGCGACAACAGCCACGCGAGCGACACCTGATACGGCTGCCGTCCCCATTCCCGGCTGAGCCGATCAACCTCACGGGCAACGCCGATCTCGGCCTCAGGAAACCCGGCACCCTGAAAGCGCTGGTCTCCAACAACGTCCCGGTCGAGCACACCGAGGTCAGCCAGCAGGCCACCGTGCAGCGGCGCGTAGGGGATGATGGACAGCCCGAACTGCGCGCAGGCGGGGCTAAGCTCGCGTTCCGCGGCTCTGTCGATGAGGTTGTATTTCACTTGAGCTGCGACGGGCGCGTTCAGGCGACGATCGTCTGCGATCCATAGGGCGTGGGTGACCTGCCAGGCAGGGTGGTTGCTCAGGCCGACATAACGGATATACCCCTGCCGGATGAGGTCGTCGTACACCGCGAGAGTCTGCTCTAGCGGTGTGAATGGGTCCGGATCGTGGGCGTAGTAGAGGTCGATGTAGTCGGTCCCCAGGCGGCGCAGGCTCGTCTCGACCTGGCGGATGATATGTCGGCGTGACAGGCCGCGGTCGTTGACCCCGTGCCCTACGATCCCGTTGGATTTGGTGGCAATCACCACCTCGTCGCGACGACCGCGAAGGGCTCGTCCGAGGAGTTGCTCGGCGGGTTCACGGTCAGCGGCTGCAGGCGCGCCCGGACGGTCGAAGACGGGCATGTTGCCGTACACATCGGCGGTGTCGATGAAGTTGATGCCGATGTCTAGGGCCTCGCCGACGAGCCGATCTGTGTGCTCCGCGGTCGGCGCGACGCCGAAAGTGGCAGTGCCGAGCGCGATGCGGGACACTCTGACGCCGGTGGAACCAAGGATGGCGTACTGCATGAATAACCTCCTTCTCGAGCAAAACGGATGGGTCGCGTGGGCTGACCCGCTCTTGTCATTTGTTAATCCAACGAGGCTTTAGTGTATTGGGCCAAGGCGTCCAGTAGATCGTCTTGGAAGCGCTGATCATGGGCAGCGGGTTTCGGATTGGTACGGCGCTGGTGGTACCAGTACCCGCCCGATGTTTTTGCCTCCGCGTCCTCGCCCGTGGCGAGCCACTTCTGGGTCAGGTGACCAAGCTCTAGGTCGTCGGTCGCACCCGCGCCGCCCATCCTCGTCGGTACCCAGCCGGGATCGACAGCGTTACTCAGCACTTCAGGCCACCGCCTTGCTACGGCTATCGCGAGCGCCGTGACGAACAGCTTGCTGTCCGAGTACGAGCCGCTTGTACGCTGCCCGCGCCAGTCCATGCCCGTCAGGTCGGCCCGCCCGCTGCGGTGCATACTGCTGCTGAGGTAGATCAGGCGTTGCGGCCGGTGGACAAGCGCCGTAAGAAGGTACGGGGCGACCACGTTGACGGGAAGCACGGTTGACCCGCTGCC
>JBMDWS010000141.1:0-2938 GCA_048594695.1 Truepera sp.
TCGGTGCTCGAGTGCCGCGCCACCTCCTCCAGAATGAACTGCTGATCGAGCGGACGGTTGAGGAGCGTGCTGGCAAACGCGCCCTGATCGCTGTAGGTACTGTCGCGGTGGTCGATGGCGACGACCACATAGCCCTTGCTCGCCAGATTTTCACTCAGGTGACTAAGCAAGAAGCGGTTGCCGGGGTATCCGTGCGAGACGATGACGAGCGGATAGGGTGCCTCGGCCCGGTCGGGGCGCGCGTCTCGCACCGCCTGCCCGCCAAGCGTCGCCTCGGTCTGGCCATCGCGGGTGACGACCCTGTAACTGCCGCCCGGTTCGGTCCCTGCGGGCAGCGTTGCCGGATACCAGACCTCGAGCGTCAGCGGGCGGTCGTAGCGCGGGATTTCCTGTCCTGAGACAGCGTTGACGATGTCGAGCTGACCCTCGTGGACGACCTCGAGCGTCTGCACGCCGATCGTATGGGGTCCACGCGCCGCGAGTTCCGGTGCGTCGGGCCGCAGGAGATCGATGCGGTTTTCAGCCAGCGCCACCGCGAATGACGAAAAGAGAAGACTCAGGAGCATAAGCTTGATCATAAAATTCGGTCCTTTCGGGTCGGCCAGAATGGCTATGTCTCTGGCAGCTTAACCTAGGGCTGCGCCCCTGCGGGACCAAGACATTCACGCACATCGCTATCCAAAACCCATATTCCCGCCTCGAACGGGGCTGTCCCACCACCGGGCCAAGACCGGGAAGTGTCCAGAGAAGTATTCAGTAGTCTTGCGCGTCTCAGGGCGCTTTTTGCCCCAGCACGCTAGGCCCCAAGTTCCTTGGTCATATTGAGGTTCGTCACGTGATAGCCCGAGCTTTCATAGAGGGCAATTGCCGCGTGATTGTGACCGAACACATGGAGCGAAACCGCGCTGAGGCCGTGCTGCCTGACTTTGGCCTCGAGCGCCCCTAAAGCCGCCCGGCCGTAGCCTCGACCCCGCTGACTCTCCTCGATCCAGAAGTCGTAGATAAAGGCTATCTTGCGTAGCGCCGTGGGCACGGCGGCAAACCAGATCATCCCGACCTCTTCGCCTTCTGCACAGACCGTGAAGAGGTGCTGTCCGGGCGTCTCGAGGCCACTGGGCAAAAGCTCGTGAAAGTCGTGTTCGGCGCGTTCCAACGCCTCTTCAGCGTGCCAGTTGCCGGATTTGACCTTTTCGTCGGCGTAGGTCCGGGTAGCACGTTCCAAATAGCGCGTGAACGCCTCGTCGGTCATGGGCACCAGCTCGATCATAGTCGGTCTCTATGATACTAAAGACGCGCGCCAAGCAGCATCCTGCTGCAGCACCCATCAGCCTCCGTGTTGGAGGCTGGGCGGCACGTTTCATGACCGAGGCTTTGGCCCACACGCACGAGATAATGTGAACCCAAAAGCCAACAGGAGGACGCCTTAGGCGTCCTCTGTTCAAGGGTAGAGGTTGATTCAGTTCTCCTTGACGTTACCGTCTTCATCGCGCTCGAGCTTGGGTTTTTTACCCGGCTGAGGTTCGTTTACAGCGTTTTCTGCCGGGTCTTCCCCCTGCTCACGCTTTTGTTCGATAGCACGTTTGTCCTGAGCCTTATCTTTCTGGTCGGGCATTTTGGTCCTCCTTGGCGCTACGCGCCTTGCAGTGTTTTAAGCTTCTCGCCTACTTTTTCGGCGTGTCCGTTCGGATCGACGTTGTACATCGCTTCGGCCACGTTACCCTCGGGGTCGAGGATAAATGTTGAGCGCAGAACGCCTTCGACGCTCTTGCCCGCGCTGGCGCTGTAGCGCTCGCCGTACGCGCCGTAGGCCTTGGCGACCTCGTTGCCGGGGTCCGAGAGGAGTGGAAAGGGCAGGCTGTGGTCGGTGGCAAAGTCGGCATGCGAGGCGAGGTCGTCCGCCGAAACGCCGACGACCTGCGCGCCCATGCCCGGCATAGCGTCGCGAAAATCGCAAGCTTCCTGTGTGCAGCCGGGCGTGTTGTCCTTGGGATAAAAGTAGAGAACGGTCCAGTTGCCGTGAAAATCCCGAAGGCTCTTCTTGCCCTCGTTGGACTCGAGGCTGAAGTCCGGCGCAGTGTCTCCGGTGGACAACTTGGCTCCTGCTGATAACTGTTCACTCATAGATGCGGTTTCCTTTCCTTGTTGGTCGCACAAGCGGTTTTTGCTAAGGTACAGCATGAAGATAAAACGTAAAGAGGACTGGGGTACAAAACATGTCTGCCGAAACGCTTAAGGAGAGAGCCGCACAGGAGGCCATCAAACATATCGAATCGGGGATGCGTATCGGCCTCGGAACCGGGAGCACTGCCAAGTACGCCATTCTGGGCATCGCCGAAATGCTGCGGCGTGGCGAGATCAAGGACATCGTCGCGGCTGCGACCTCCAAGGAGACCGAACGCCTCGCGACCGAAGGGGGTATCCCGCTTTTCGATATCGACGGGGACGGCGTAGACGTCGCGATCGACGGCATGGACGAGGTCGCGCCGAACTTGGACGTCATCAAGGGGCTCGGCGGCGCACTCCTGCGCGAGAAGGTCGTCGAATCGCGGGCCAAACTTTTTGTCCTGATCGGGGATGAGAGCAAGCGGGTCAAGTACATCGGCGAGAAAGCGCCGGTGCCTGTGGAAATCCTGCAGTTCGGTTTCGATTCGACCCGCAAAGATCTCGAGCGCCTCGGCTGCCGCCCGGTGCTGCGCGAGCGCGACGGCAAGCCCTTCGTCAGCGATAACGGCAACCCCATCGTGGACTGCTACTTCGGTGAGCCCTTCGACACCCACGAGGTAGCTCTCGCCATCAGCGCGACCCCGGGTGTGCTGGAACACGGCATGTTTCTGGATATGGCGAAGATCGCCTACGTTGCGGGTGAAGACGGCGTCATCCGCCTCGACCGCTGACACTGACTTTATACTGGCCCTATGGTTATCGCCGTAGGGCTGGA
>JBMDWS010000142.1:0-1678 GCA_048594695.1 Truepera sp.
TTGGGCACTGAAACAAGGCGTCGAAACGCATGAAAAGTTGGATCACCCTGTGCTCCTGGCTCCATGCCTGAAAGCAAACGCCCCAAGGCTCTGCGCGCCCTCATTCATGGGGGTAGCAGACCTCATTACACACGCCCTCACCCGGTAAAGCGAACAGCCTGACGTAGCAGGGCCATAAAGAGCCGGGGAACACAGCTGAGCCAACTATAAAGAGTCAGCCCCAACGGCTGCTACGTACCGTTGGGGCTGCTAAATCAGGGCGCTTCTAGAGAAAACTGCGCGCGTTTTGCACCAGAATGAAGACGCCGACCACGAAAAGAAACACCGAGAACATGCGCCTAAGTTGCGCCTGCGGGATGTAGCGGCCCACGCGGTTGCCGATCAGACTCCCAGCGATCCCGACCCCGGAGAACATCAACACCACGCTCCAGTCGATAGCCAGCTGCTGCGTCTGCAGGATGTGGTGATACTCGAGAAACCCCACGCACGACTGAAGCGCAATAATGAGCAGACTCGTTCCAACCGCCATCTGCATCGACAGTCCGCCGAGCAGCGCCAGGGCGGGCACGATAAGAAAACCGCCACCGACCCCGACGAGACCAGTGATGACCCCGACCACGAGCCCCTCGAGTCCGATCTTCCATAGTGGATGAGACTGTTCTGCTCCACTTTTCAGAAGTGTCGGCCTCAACATAAAACTCGCGGCGAGCAGCATGATGACCGCGAACAAAACGAGCTGTGCGCTTCCGCTCAGATATTGGGCAAAGTGTGCGCCACCGTACGAGCCGAGCATGGCGGGTATCCCGAAAAACAGCACGCTGCGCCAGCTGATGCGGTTGGAAAGAGCGTAGGGCAGAGACCCGAAAAGGCTTATGGAACCGACGATAGCCAGCGAACTGGCAATCGCTATCTTGTCGGGTTGTCCGACGAAGTAGACAAGAATGGGCACGGTGAGGGTGGAACCACCGGAACCGAGCAGCCCGAGGCTCGTTCCGATGACGAGTGCGCCAAGCCAGGCCAGAATCATTGTCGGTCCCCTTGCAGGGACGCCACTGCTGCAGTCAGCTCGTGACAAGTCATAGAACCCCGCTAGCGACGCGTGGCGGAGCGCATAGCCCGTTGCCACCCGAGGTAAGAGCCCTCGAGCTCGAGCACGTTAAAGCCCGCAAGACGCAGGGCGCTCGAGACCACCGTATTGCGTGCGCCCGACTGGCAGTGCGTCACGAGTGGTCGGTCCTGGGGCAGCGCCCCAAGATCAGCCATCACCCGCCCCGCATGGATTCGCTGTGCGCCCGGCAGGTGCCCGGCGTCGTACTCGCTCTGGGTCCGTATGTCGAGGATGTAGGGATTTTCCAGGGTCTCGAGCGCCTCGGGTGAGACGGTCGGTACGGGGGCACGCTCGAGGTTCCCCAGATCGCTCACGTACCCGATCACGGTGTCGATCCCCACTCGTACCAAACTGTCGCGCAAGGCCTTGGCCTGAGCGCTGGTGTCGGCAACCAAGACGATGTCGCGTGTCTCGCGCTCGGGGTCGATTACATACGAGGCGTAGGTCACGAAGCTCTTGCCTGCCGGGATATGCAGCGCTCCGACGGCCGCGTCCCTCTCATAGACGGCGCGGGACCGTGTATCGACGAGCAGCAGGTGACCCTGCGCCGCCTCAAGGGTCGAGGGCTCC
>JBMDWS010000143.1:0-7137 GCA_048594695.1 Truepera sp.
TTAGCGCCATGAAGCTCCAGCTCGAGTCTTTAGAGCTCGGCCTCAGCCCTACCGAAAAGGTCTTGCCCGCCGTGCAGCGCAATATGGAGCGGATGGAGCGGGTGTTGGAGGCGCTGCTCAGCCTGGCCCGCTCATCCGAAAAAAAGCACGAGCCGGTAGCTCTCGTGCGACTCGTCGAAGAGTCAGTCCAGCTATTGCCCCATGAGGCTCAGATGCGCATTAGGACGACGAGCACTGTAGGCCCCACCCTAAAGGTCGCCAACCCCTACTTGCTGGGCCAATGCATCCTGAACCTCATCGACAACGCCCTGAAGTATTCGGCGGGGGCTGTCGATGTCAGCCTCGAGTCCCAGGGCGAGATGGTCCTCGTGCGGGTTCGCGACGAGGGTGGCGGTGTGCCGGAGGCGCTGCTCGAAAGCTTGACCCACACCTTCTTCCGCCTGTCAAAAAATGTCGAGGGTAGCGGTTTGGGGCTGGCGTTCGTCAAACATATCGTGCGCACCTTCGGCGGGCAGCTCGAGCTGCGCAACACCGAAACGGGGCTCGAGGTGACCCTGACGCTACCGACCGCTTCGTAGCCCAAGCAGGCGAATGAAGCGACAGGGTCAATCGCTAGAATTAAGCGCCGGAGCGCCGGAGCGCCACTTCAGCCGCAGCCAAGGTCGTCGCAGACAGGAGCGCTGCGACAGTCGTAGACAGACTCAAGCGTGCAGGCTCGCGCCCCCCGAGACGTGCAGCGAGCTGGCGCTCGGATGGCTCGCTAAAAGCGTGGGTATAGACGAGAGACGCGAGTCCCTGAGCGATGTCCTGCTGGTGCTGGCACAGCTCGGCGATCCTGACGAGCGCACAGAGCATCCCCTGTTGATCGTCCGTAGCCTGTGCCCGGGTCAGCGCGCTGTGCAGCCAGCTGTACGCCTTTTCCGCGTCGCCCTGCGCTCCGTAAGTCTGTCCCAGGTACGCCTCGGTGATCACGGTACCGGACACGTCGCCCCGCTCGAGCAGCGCTCTGTGCGCTTCGAGGTAGGGGATTTCGGCGTTGGCAGGGTCGCCCGAGAGATAGAGGCTGAAGCCGAAGTTGATCTGCAGTAGCGGCTTCATGCGCGTAAGGCGGTGCTTGTCGCTCAGAAGAAGTCCCTTGCCGAGAAGGTCCCTGGCCTTTTCAGCCTCGCCGCCATCCAAATAGAGGCTCGCCAGGTTGTTTAAGCTGACGAGCATCTGAGCGTAATCTTCGCTCTTGCTGGAAAGCTCGAGGCTCTCTTCGTAGTGGGCAACCGCCTCAGCCGGACGCCCCCAGGACTCCTCGAGCATGGCGAGGTTGGTGAGCGAGGCGCTCACCATCGTCGCGTCGCCAAGCGCACGTGCCAAAGCCAGAACCTCGAGCGTTGTCGCCTTGGACGCCTCAAGGTCGTTGCGCCGAGCCAGTACCCCCGCTTTGGTATTAAGCGCGATGAGCTGTACACGTTGCTCGTCGGCGCGTGCCGCACCCTCAACATTGGCCTCGGCACGTTCAAGGTCACCGAGCAGCAGCGCAAACCAGCCCGCGCAGGCCTGAGCAAAGGTACTGGGGTCGGCAGAGAAAAGCTCAAGCCCCTCCAGATAACGTCCCTGTTGGGTGTAAAACACCCGCAGCGGCTCGCCGAGTTCTGGCGAAATGGCTTCGGAACGCAGCGCTGCGCGCAGATTTGCTTCGTCACGCGCGACTGCTGCGAGCGCCCCGCGCCGCCTTGGGCTGCGCAGCGCCGCGTCCAAGCGCCGCAGCTCGCTCAGGTAATACTTACGGTAGCGCTGCACAGCGTCCGCACTCGGGGTCACGAGCAGCGCCCTGCTGAACTGCCCAATGAGCGGGTGCTGAACATAGCGCCCCTCGAGCGTGCGCTCGAGCAGGGAGCGCTCGAGCAACTCGCCGAGCTCCTCGGCAGCAGCTCCGGTGACAACCTCTGCAGCGTTGGCTTCCGCGCCACCCTCGAAGAGCGTCAGGGTCGAGAGGAGCGCTTGCTGAGCCGGTGAAAGCAGGGCGCACGACTGCATAAAGACGGCCTTCAGGCTGTGGTGGCGGCCCGTGCCCCCCTCGAGCGACACGAAACTCTCCTCGAGTTGCTCAGCCAGCACTCCAACAGGTGTATCCCGCAGCAAACCCGCCGCCAGCATGATCCCCAGAGGGTGCCCCTGGAGCCGCGAACAGATGCGCCACACGCTCGGCAGGGCCGGAAGCAGCTCAAAGTCCGGAGCAGCCTGCTTGGCCCGGTGCTCGAAAAGCGCCAGGGCACCGTAGCGGCTTGCCCGTCGAGGCTCAGGGAGTTCCGCCGGAACGCCGAGTCCTTGGAGCGGCATGACCCATTCGGACGCCAGCCCCAGCCGCGCTCGCGAGGTCGCGAAGATAACGAGTTCAGGGCACGCCTCGAGCAGAAGCGCGAGCAGCGGAGCCTGCGCGGTGAGATGCTCGAAGTTGTCGAGGACGAGAAGCTGCCGCCTGGCGGCAACCGTCCGTTTGAGGGCGTCGAGACTCGGTTCGTCGAGTCCTAGGACACCGCTGAGCGCAGGAACGAATCCCTCTGCCGTCGCTTCCGCGAGCTCGACGAAGTGAACATGGCTGAACTGACGCAGCTCGTGACTGAGCCACACACTTAGATGCGTCTTGCCTACCCCGCCCAAACCTTGCAGCGTGAGCAGACGACATTCGGGGTCATTCAGGTAGAGCGCAAGCAGCGCGAACTCGTCTTCGCGGCCTAAAAGCAGATCGGGCTTGGGTGGGAGAACGCGCAGCGTTTGAGGGATCGAAATCGGCGGTATAACTTGGGACGCCACGTTGACGGGCGCAAGTGGCGCACCCGTCGTTAGTGCTCTCAGATCCACCTGCAGTGCCTCGGCATCTGGATATCTCGCCTCGGACGTTTTGCTCAAGAGTCGCGCCAGCACGAGATCGACCTCGGGGGGTAGCTCCGGTCGCCACTGGGTGAGAGGTCGCACCTCGGCGCGAGCGATCCGGCGCAGGGTCTCGGTTAAACTTGTTGCCGCGAAGGGTGAATGCCCAGTCAGGAGTTCGTACAGAACCACGCCAAGCGACCACAGGTCGCTCTGAGCCGTCAGCCCCTGCCCTCGAGCGGCCTCGGGCGACATGTACTCGGGTGTTCCCCGAATACTCTCGGCAGGGTCACCGAGAAGGTGCGAGAGGCCGAAGTCGAGGATCTTGATCTGTTCGCCGCTGTGGAGCAGGTTGGCCGGTTTGATGTCGCAGTGCAGCACACCCTTCGCGTGAGCGTAGGCGAGCCCGGCAGCGACCTGCAAGGCGACCTCGAGTGCACGGTCAAAGGCAACCGGAACGAGCCACTTTTCCAGGGTCCGGCCCTCCACGAAGGGCGTTACCAGGAGCAGGCGGCCGTCTTCAAGCTTCTCGAGGCGCTCAGGGACGAGAATGTTGGGATGCTCGAGGTGCAGCCTGCGCGCTTCGCGACCCAGCTGTGCCAGCACCCGAGCGTCCGCTTGCGCGTGTGTGAGCTTCAGAGCAACTGTGCGGCCCTGACGGCGGTCCCGCGCCCGGTAGACGGTGCCTGTGGCTCCCCCACCCAGCCGCTCGGTGATCGTATAGTCAAGGAACTGCACCCACCTATCATAAGAGCGCGAGCTGTGGCGGCGGTCAGCCTGACCTGCTCGATGAAGAAAGCATGCAGGTTCGTTCAGCTAGTCGTCGTCATCGTCATCGTCAGCATCATCGAACGCCTCGGCGCACTGCGGTGCATCCAGATTCAGCGCGTTGCAGAGGAACAGCCCGATTTCGAGCCGCTGCTCGAGCTCGTAAGCGACGCCGTTCGCGGTGCCTTCGGTATCGATCTCCAGGCCGCTGTCAACGACTTCGAGGGCCAGGTTCCGTGGGCTCAGCGCCTCGGCTCCCTCACCAAGCGCTAGAGCCAGAGCTCCTGCAACGAGCGGTGCAGCCATCGAGGTGCCGTCCCAGGCGGCAATCTGCTGTCCAGGAACGGCCCCGTAGACGGCTTCGCCAAAGGCCACCATCTCGAGCCCGTCCTCGATAGGGCCTTCCTCCGGCGCGAAGTTGGAAAATTCGGACTTAAGGTCTTGCAGGTTGACGCTGCCCACGCCCACGCTCATGTCTCCGACAGCGCCCTCGAGCATCGCTGTATAGGCCGGATACGTCGGGTTCTTGTTACTGTTGCCCGCCGAAGCCACGACGTAGATCCCCTGTGCCGTCGCCCGCGCGACCGCCGCCTCGATCGCTTCCGCAGGCTCTTCCGTACCAAGGGAGAGTTGCACGACGTCCACATCGCGCTCCGTAGCCCAGTCCAGGGCTGCGGCGATAGCTTCGGGGTCGCCCGAACCGTCGCCCGCCAAAACCCGGAGTGGCATCACCTTCGCGCTTGGCACCACCTGCAAGACGAGGCTCGCGACCATTGTGCCGTGCCCGAAGGCTACTCCCTCGACCTCTTGCGGGTCGCTGTCGTTAGCAACGAAATCGCGCCACGACGCGCGCTCGACAAGGCGACCGCTGAAGATGGGGTGCGTGTAGTCCACACCCGTATCGATAACAGCGACCGTCGTCCCCTGGCCCAGCTTGGGCGCGAGCACCTGATGCGCAACCGCGAGCGAGAGCTTCTCCCAGATGACCCTATTTTCAGCCAGCACCGCGCCGTTCGCTTCGACGGTTCCCGAGCTCCCACTCCAAGCGCGGATGCCCCCGCTCCAGGCGCGAATGCCCCCGCTCCAGGCGCGGATCGAGCCCGACTGCGCGCGCAGTCCGGGAGGCGTTGGTTCGGGGGTGAGCGGTTCAGACGAGGGCTGCTCGGTTCCCCCATCTTGAGGAGGCGTAGCGCTCTCCTGACCGCACCCTAGCAATGTTGTCAGAAGCAGCAGAAAGGCGAGGCTGAACGTAGGCAAGCGCATGACAAACCCTCCAAAACCGCAACTTACCCCGCCCAGGTAAGGGCGAGGTAAGTGACGGGGCAGCACGACCCGACTTACTGCTGAATCTGTCCCGAAAGCAAGACGTGTCGTTCCGGTCGCTTCTCGAAAGGCTTCAGGCGTGCTTAATCATCGTCATTGTTATCGTCCTGATCGTAAAAGCTGTTGTCGCCGTCGATGTCGATTTCGATCTCGAAGCCGCCGTCGTCACGCTCGAGTTCGAGTTCGAGCTCCCGGCCCTCACGCAGGTACTCGGCGTCAATCTCGTCGTCATCGCGCTCGAGACCCGTGCGCTGCCAGCTCTGAGCGGCGAGCTCATCGTCGAAGTGTGTAAAGACCTCGTCGAGCGTCGCGTCGGCAGCAAAGGTCGTGCGGGTGTCGAGGCCGTCCGGAATCACCTCGCTGCTACTCGCCCCAGGGTAAGCGCTTAGACCAGCAGTCTGGTTGACAAGGGCAGCCCCCGGGGCCTCACCTCCCGGCAGGCTCGGGCCTGCATCAACTGCGCAAGCAGTCAGGGTAAGGGCAGCGGCAAGCGGCAAAAGGATATACTTCATGATCTTTCCTCCTTATTGACGGGCTACACACATTGCGTAACCTGTTCTGGACTCACACTAAGGGGATCAGGTAAGGGAAAGATAAGTTGATCAAGCGGCTTGTTACCTGTTGCCAGAATCTGCTCTGCGAAAAGATAACAGGAAGCGCTCTTATATAACCGTGCTATCATCCCGACCAAGTAACGTCATACCGTTTCCATCATCAGATCCCCGCTCGGCCCTGCTGCAGCCAGCGGCACCTACCAGCTGAGCTTGGGCAGGTCTGAGCGAACCGCTTCGAGGTTCTTGCTTTGTTCCGACGAATAGATCTCCAACATAAAGAACCTCCATTATTGCTGGTGCTCTTCTGTACAAGCGGATACCCACAATGTCCCTTATCAGCTCCTGTTGTTACGGGGCTGGTAGACACTCACTTCACCAGCCTCCTGCCATCTAGGTAAAACCTAGCTGAAGGTCGAAACTTGGCGTGGCACGAACCAACTTTACGCCTCCTTATGGAGCAGGTAACCCTGTCCCAAACTCACAGCGGCATGTTGTACGCACTCTTGCTCATCCCGCCAGACACAGACACGACCTAGCCCCTTATTCAACCCTCCAAGGCCCTTCCCAAAGTTTTCGTCGGGTTCGAGCTTCTTGAGCCAGCGCTCGAAGGGTTCGGGATGAATCCACTTGTCATCTATACAGGGCACACCGAACGCCGCAATGACCGTCGACAAGCAATAAAGGTTCCGGCAAGGGAGTGAGCGCCCGGTAGCACGGCGGCGATTTCATCCCAGTGCTGGGGAGTGATTTCAGTGTGGCGGCTTGGGAGCGGGTCCACCTCGATGAAGGCGCGCAGCACCTCCCACTTGTCAACGTCTATCGAGCATCCAGCTAGGTGCATAGCGTCGAGGCTAGCATAGGACGAATTACAATTACAATTACGCCGTTTGCTATTTGAACTGTTTACAGAGAAAGGGGATGGTGGTTTTGTCTATGAACCCACATCCCCGGTATCAGCATAGTTTAGAAGAGTTGTTTTTGCATGTGTACGTCATTGTCGATGACTGGCTTAAAGAGAACAAAGCGGCGTTTTCGTTGCCTCAGCAGCGAAGTCAGGTAGCGAGTTACAGCGAGCTGTTCACAATTGCTTTGGTGGGTGAAATGGTAGCCCAGCCCTATGAATCGGTCTGGTACTGGCTGGTCAGGCAGAGCTATTGCGAGCTGTTCCCTCGACTGCCTGAATACAGCCGTTATCATCGTGTGCTGCGCAATGCTGAAAAGCTCTTTGCAGCATTGGCATTCGAGCTGGCAAAAACCTCAGCAACCTTATTCAGAATCGTTGACGCTAAGCCGCTCCCCATAACTAAAGGCAAGCGAGCCTCTTGGGCAAGGTGTCCAGAGGCCAGCAAAGGGTTCTCGACGATGGGCATGGTCTATGGTTTCAAGCTTCATGCGCTGACGAACGAACAGGGCTTGTTTGAACGTTGGAGTTTTGCAGCTGCTCATCATCATGAGGCAAGTGTCGCATCTGAACTTGTCGAAGGTATTGAAGCACCCATCATCGGTGATAAGGCTTACCTTGGCAACACCGCGATTATTACTCCAAAACGCAAGAACATGATCCAGACCAGTCTTTGGAGCAAAGCTTTAGGCCGTTTGCGTAAACGCATTGAAACCAGTTTTAGTGTCC
>JBMDWS010000144.1:0-6485 GCA_048594695.1 Truepera sp.
GGGGCGACGATAGTGCTGGGGCGACGACCGCCCCTGCTCTGCCCGATGGCGTCACATATACCGCCGTGTCGGCAGGCTACTTCCACAGTTTGGGACTACGCAGCGATGGGCAGCTGGAGGCTTGGGGGTCTAACGCACTAGGCCAAACGACTGTCCCAGCGTTACCTTCGGGCGTGACTTACACAGCGGTCGCGGCGGGGGGCCAGCACAGCCTGGCGCTGCGCTCGGACGGGCAGCTGGTGGGCTGGGGTAACAACGATAGTGGCCAGACCAACGTCCCGGCGTTGCCGCCGGGCGTGACCTACAAGTTAGTAGCCGCTGCGGACAGCTACGGCTTGGCGCTACGCTCGGACGGTCAAGCCATAGGCTGGGGCATCAATAACAGCGGCCAGACGGATGTCCCGGCCCCGCCCTCGGGTGTGAGCTACACGGCGTTCGCGGCTGGACAGAGCCACGCTTTGGGGCTGCTCAGTAATGGCCAGGTGGTGGGCTGGGGCAACAGTGGTGACGGCAGGACGACTGCCCCTGCTCTGCCTGAGGGCGTCACTTACACCGCTATATCGGCCGGACAGTTCCACAGCCTGGGGTTGCGCTCGGACGGGCAGTCGGTGGGCTGGGGCTTCAACAGCAACGGTCAGACGACCGTCCCAGCGTTGCCCGAGGGCGTGATTTACACGGCGGTTGCGTCCGGACCTGGCTCGAGGTTTAGCGCGTGGTTGCGCTCGGACGGCCAGGTGGTGGCTCGGGGGGAAAACAGGGATGGTCAGACGGACGTTCCAGCCCCACCGGAAGGTAAGCGCTACGTCGGCGTGGCGGCAGGCCTCGGACACGGCCTCGCCATTGCCGTACCCAAAGAGACGCAGACCATCACCTTCACCAGCACCCCGCCGCAACCTGCCACGGTGGGCGGCTCCTACGAAGTGAGTGCACAGGCCAGCTCGGGACTGCCCGTGGCCATCTCTAGCTCGACCACGACCGTCTGCACCCTCTCAGACAGCACTGTCTCCTTCGTAACTCCGGGTGAATGCGTCCTGAGCGCCAGCCAAAGCGGCAACGGCGTCTACGGGGCGGCCGAGCCGGTCGAGCAGCGCTTCACCGTCAGCGTCTTGCCCGCGCCAACCCCCGACCGTTACACCATCGACCTCGACACCGCCCCCCTCAACAAAATCCTCTACAGAGTCAAGGTCGGCAGCGGCGTCACTTACAGCGGCACAGGTACCGCCAACAAAGACACCATCCGGGTGGACGGCTTCCAGTACAAGAGCGGCAAACGCTTCGGTGGCAACCAGGTCAAGGTCGTGAGCATGTCGAGTGATAAAGTGCTCACCGTCGTTAAACAAGGAACCAACACCCCCAATCCCACAGGCGGTGAACTCGACATCAAGCCTGCCCAGAGCTTCGGGGGTCCTAGCCAGGGCAAGAACGGACTGGTCACTCTCAAGAGCATCACCGTAGACGGGGTCAGCACGAACAATGCCAAACTCATCCTCTACGGTAACGGGCAGGCCATCAAGACCATCTCCTTGAGCAAGACCCCCAGCCAGACCTTGACCCTGAACGAGCCGAACGTGGGCTTTATCCAGGTCAGAGCCAATGACAGTTTCACCGTCGATGATGTGGTGTTCGAGGTTCCAGCGACACAGTAGCTCGAGCTCATTCTCGGGGCGGCCTTCTTCGCAGGGGCCGCCCTTTTTTTGGTCGCACAAGACTAATTTGCATGCAAACATAAAAAACACTGGGCTTTTTTCACTAGGGGGTGTCATCAAATAGAGCAGAAGGCGTGTAGGCTTGAAGGATGCAACGACGCTACGCGCTAAGAGAAGATCAGTGGGAACGGATTAGAGAGCTGCTACCTGGACGAGCGGGTTCTGTAGGGGTAACCGCAAAGGACAACCGCTTGTTCGTTGAAGCAGTACTTTACCGTTACCGGGCTGGAATACCGTGGCGTGATTTACCTGAACGCTTTAGTGACTTTCGCGTGGTTCATACACGACATAGTCGCTGGGCGAAAAGCGGTGTCTGGGAGCGGGTGTTTGACATACTGGTAGCTGATGCTGATAACGAGTACGCGATGATCGACGCAACCATCGTACGCGCTCACCAGCACAGTGCCGGCGCTCAAAAAAAGCAGGAGAAGCGCAAGCCATTGGACGCAGCCGCGGCGGATTGAGCACCAAGATTCATGCGACTTGTGATGCGCTCGGTAATCCAACAGGACTTTTCATATCCGCAGGACAGGCACACGACCTGCATGGAGCAGATGCCTTATTACCCTCGCTGAGAGCCAACTATCTGCTTGCCGATAAAGCCTATGACGCTGATGTGCGCGTACTGAAGCCACTCAAAGACAAAGGCATTGAAGCCGTTATCCCTCCAAAATCAAGCCGTCTGGCACCCCGCGCCTACGACAACGAACGCTACAAAGACAGGCATCTCATCGCAAACTTCTTCCTCAAGCTCAAACAGTTCCGGGCTATCGCGACTCGCTACGATAAGACCGCTATCAACTTCCTTGCTGCCATTCACCTCGTGGCTTCCGTTATCTTGCTCGCCTAATTGATGACACTCTCTAGTGAGACAATGTGTGTTCTTCAACATGCCTTACGCATTCTTCACGGTATTTGGTCAGAGAGTAAGTGAGCAGAGTGCATTTCGCTATGACAAACCCGGATTGAGGGTACTAACCATGACTAAAGGAATACTTTCAACCCCGCGTCTCAACCTACCTCAGTGGCAGGGTGGCGATAGACCTGACTACTATCTGGGCACGAACCTGCTAGCTTGGCTCGCACCTGAAGCGGATGGCGCAGAAGAGACCGTGTTTGTGCCCGAGCCGCGGCCCGGTGAGACGCTCGAAGTTAAGAACGGCACGCTTGCCCGGTCAGCGCTCCTCCTCTAGGCTCGTGACGCCAGGAACGCTATAGAAAAGCACCGTTCCGACCGCATCGTGACCCTTGGCGGCGACTGCCTGGTCGACCTTGCAACGATGGCCTACCTCAACACCCGCTATAACGGTAACCTCGGCGTGCTCTGGGTAGACGCTCATCTCGACATCCTCACACCTAAGGACTCGCCGAACGGACATACACACGTTCTCGCTGCCTTACTTGGTAGAAACGACCCAGAACTCGTCAGTCAGGTCGAGACGCCCGTGAAGGCGTCTCACGTCATATACGCGGGTTAAGACGACTGGACCTTTGTAGAAGTCGACGCCATGCGCGAGCTTGGCCTCCGTCATGCAGGCGCGGACGCCCTAAAAGATAGCTCGGCTCCAGTGCTCGAGTGGATTGCGAATGAGGGCGTCGAACACCTCACTGTTCACGTCGACATCGACGTAATAGACCCGAAGCGGTTCAGCCCAATCATCTTCAACTAGCCTGACGCGCCGGAGGACGCACTCGCGGGCGTCCCGAGGGGCAGGATGACGCCCGAGCAGGTCGTGCGACTGCTAACCGATGTCGCCGCCGCCTGTGACGTGGTAGGGCTCGCCCTCACCGAATATCTACCTTAGGAGGCTATCGAGACCCATAAGCTGTTAAGAAAGTTGCACTACTCGGGAGCTGGTAACGCAAGTCTCTGTGAAACGCGTAGCCTTCATGGCACGATGGGTTGAAGCTCTACGTTACGCGCTGGCAGCTCGCGCCCGACGGCAACCCCATCACGACGCATTGCAACCACCTCTTGCCGGTTTGCTATCACGACCAGCCCGCCATGCTCAAGGTCGTCAACGAAGAAGAGAGCCCAACTATAAGGAGGCCGGTCGGCACATCACCAGCGACGACTAGCCGAAGGTCTTGAGTTGCGGAGTGTATGACTACTCCTTGCACGGGCGTTGGTGTCCTGTGAGACTGGTTTTATGACATCCCTTTTCCTAGTCCTCGCGGTTTTGGCGTCGCAGTCTGGCGGGGAGGATGCAGGTTCTGAACTCGTCGGCCTACACCAGTACCGGTGGCACAACAGGCTGATCGTCATTTTTGCTCCCTCTCCAGACGATCCGCGCTACTTGGAACAGCACGGGTCTTTCAATCGTGTAAAAGAATCTGACATGGCCGGGCGCGATCTACTCGTTTTCTCTTGCTTTCCCTTCAGCGGGATTCTCGAGTCGTACGCTCAGGAACCGGAGCGGCAGACGTTTGGTGCCCGGGCAGCAGATGATTTGCGTAAAACCTTCGGTGTCAAGCTGGACGAGTTCCAAGTCGTCTTAGTTGGTAAGGACGGCGGGGAGAAGCGGCGTAGCGGTGTCTTCCTTGCAGCTGAGGAACTTTTGGAGCAAATCGATAGCATGCCTATGCGCCAAAGGGAAATACGGGAGCAAACGGACTGAACCAGTCTTTTACCGCGAGCCTTCGTGCCAGTCTTTTGGCAACCTCGATCATGCAGCCCTCAGCTAACGGCTCAACCTACGGCCTCTGTTCGCATACAGAGAAAAAAAGGCCTTACATACATGTTGCTGACGGTAGCGTCGTGTTTGGGTGGGGATTCTACCCCTGTACTGCTCTCGTGCTGACCAACATCCGCGCCGCTAAAGCAGTCACCGACGACATGTTCGTCAAACTCGGCGGCGAGCCGTACGAGTGCCCCGAGAGTGAAGCTCAGGCTGAATACCTGCTTCTCTACACCACCTGCCGCCGCTTCAAGGGTAGCGCTAAGAAGGTCATGATGCGCTGGTACCGCTACGCTTTCCTGCCTCAGGCTTTCCAGAAGGATGTGGAACCTCACGCCATCGGGGACTGGCAATACTTCTCACCAAAAGCGGAGTGGCGGCGCACCTTCTATTTTTACGACCCTGGAGAGCAAAACTGGAATCCGGCAGACATGCTGTACCTGAATGTATACGTTCGGGAAGGACTCGTCAACGGTGACGCCCTGGTGGTCGCGTGGCTCTTCGACAGCGTCGAGGAAGAGGAACGGTTCGGCGAGGCAGACCGCGGGAAGGCTGACCGGCTGCACCTCCTGCCGACGAGTGGGGAACTGGTGGCGCACTATGAAAGTCAGGGTGTTTCTCCTGCCGCTTTCGACATCACCGACCAGGAGCTCGAATGGCTCGACACCTTCGTCGGCTATTAAGCTCGGTTCTCGAGTGGCGGGCCGGAGTCGCTGTTGCGACTTGCGTACATCGGCGGCGTGATGCTGTCCCTCTACCTGGGCGAAGCCTGGAAAGATCGCTACGTCTGGCGTGGGCTGTTGGGCGAGGTCAAAGGCAAAACGCTGGGGCAATTCGGGTCGATCACCCACCTCGCAGCCGAGAACCACTTCTTTCGCGTCGTGTCATTGGCCGACATCTTCTACAACTTCCAGGGCGTGCCAGGCATTCAAGAACGGGCGCGACTATGCAGGGCTGACAGTATCGAGAGCGTCTTAGGCGAACTGGAAGGGGCGCAACTCCTCTACGCTTCGGGACGTTCGTCAATTCGCCTGGTGGCCGGGTGTTGAAGCGCAAAAGGGTGAGAACTACGACCTCGACGTTATTCTTGCGGATGGCACCCACGTCGCCTGCGAACTCAAAACCAAACTCGAGGTTACTCAGTTTGGCTCGGACACCGTACGCGACACCTTGCGGAAGGCTGCGGATCAACTCCCGCCTGACCGCCCGGGCGTTGCCATCATTAAAGTTCCCGACGTTTGGTTCAACCAGGTGGACGCCGAGGTGATGCTTGAAGAGGTGGCAACCGACTTTTTTAGACAGCAGCGGAGCATTTCGGCGGTGTTCTACCACCGGCACTTATGGACGAGAGTCGGCACCCAGACGCGGCAGAACTTCAACTACCGGGTGTACGTGAACCCCAACGCCCGGCATACACATCCTGAGATAGGCGAACTTATTCGCCCGCCCCTAAAACGTTACCGGCGCCTGTCGGAAATCCTCAGCATCCCCCACATGAACTTCAAGCACGCGGCTGATGGTCCTGTCCGCTAAAGGCAGTTGTCATCCACTCGTCACCGCCCCTCATAAGCGACTAGGCGTAGCTCATCGGCCGCAGGCGTTATCATCCAGCGTTTCCTTTTGAGGCATAGACCTGAAACACATTTGCTAATTCGGCAACGTCTCACCAAAAACGCAGATATAAATGGCCCTCAACTCAAATACTTGTGACGCGTTCTCAAGTTGCTATAGCCCCGATTTAGCGAGTTCGTACGCTTGAGCTGCCACGTCTCTTAATGCCTCTCGCAACTCCTGAGGTTGCCGAATAACGAACGATATTTCCCAAGTCAGCATCTGCCGGGCCATCCATGCAAGTCGGTGCGGACGAGCGCGGAAGAGCACCCCTTCCGCAGTTTCCTCGAGTAGCACACCTCCAGTCGGAAACAGACGTTTGGCATCTTCAAAAGAGGTCTTTAACAAGAGTTCAACCGGCCAGCCACTAGGCACGTTCGCGAGCGAGTCAAGAACTGTCTGTAAGCTGTCAAAGTCGATTGGTCGCTCAAACCGCGCATCCGTGAGGTTGGCCTCCAGCATGCGGTCGAGCCGAAACACCCGAACGGCT
>JBMDWS010000145.1:0-5652 GCA_048594695.1 Truepera sp.
CGAGAGGCTTACACAAAAGCCAGCACACCAGGCCTGACACGTCTGTTTCGTGCACCGGGCGGATTATCACAGAGAGCGAAGGCTTACGCTTTAAATCAGAAAGACGAGGGGGCGACGCGTTCTCGAGTCTGTCGTCTCTAGGTGCATCGTCTTTAGGTTCGTCGCTTCCGGGTGAGTCGTCTCTAGGTGCTACGTAAAGTGAACCTAGCTGATCGTTATCCCCTTGCTTCTGTCGAAAGCCAGGTGCCCGGCAATGTGCCGCGCCGCTTCTTTGGGATCGGGGTACGACCAGGCGGCGTCATGAATAGTCTCGCCGCCGAGCTCGAGGTTGAAGTATTCAGCATCGCCTTTCCAGGGGCAGGTGTACTGGGTATCGCTGGATGTGAGCTTACCCATGGCTACCGAATCACGGGGAAAGTACACGTTTCCTTCGACCTGTTCGGTTTCCTGGCTCTCGGCAAGGACGGCATCTTTGAACTGTGCTTTTGACATTTTTCCACCTTAGCGACACATGTAGTTGGCTACAAGAGTCTGGGCCACACCTCGACTGTGTTGTCCCGAGGGTGAATGCGCATCGACCTCTATATCTCGGAATGCTGCTTCTGCTCGAGCTCCATTCATTTGCAGGGTGCTTTTCATGACGACCCTTCTCTATACTGAATACAAAACACCGCTAGCTGCTTGTCCTTCCTACGCCTCACTTTTCCCTGACACGTCTTGGATGAATCCAAAAAGGATGGTTATGCGCCCATTTATCATCGTTTCGATCCTGTTTTTCTCCAGCCTGACTTCGCCCATTTTCGCTCAGGCGTCAGCCGATCGAAGCCTCACGGCGGATATGCTTACAGCGTTCGAGAATACTTTTGTCGAAGATATGAGCCGTTTCAATGTTCCAGGGGCGGCGGTAGCGGTCGTACAGGGGGGTCAAATCGTCTACGCAAAAGGGTTTGGCGTACGGAACGTCGATACGGGCAGACCTGTCACCCCCGAAACGATTTTTCGCGTGGGCTCGACCACTAAATCCATGACGGCGATGCTGGTGGCAACCCAGGTCGACAAGGGTCTTTTTAGCTGGGACACACCCGTTGCCGACTTGGTCCCCGGCTTCGCCTTGCCCGACGAAGACTTGACGCGTCAGGTGCGCGTTCACGATCTGATGGGTATGGGCACCGGTCTAGAAGACGGACTCAGTTACCTCTACTGGCAAGACCCGTCCGCCCAAATCCTCTTCGAGACCCTTGTCGACTCACCCGTTATCGGCGAGTTGGGCCAAGTCTTTTATTACAACAATCAGATGTACGCCACAGCGGGTTACGTGGGCTCCCTTGTAGAGGGTAAGCCTCTCGAGGAACTCCCTGAAGCGTACGCGGCGCTCATGGAGGAGCGTATCTACCGCCCCATCGGTATGAAAGCCGCGATCACGGAAGATCCTTCCCTTGTCAGCGACAATTTCGCCGTTGGACACGAAACTACCGTGCTGGGTGAGCCGGAATCTCTATCCACGATGCTGAATCAGCCTCTCGCTGCTGTTGCACCGGCGGGAAATACCTCGACGAACGTGCTCGGTATGGCCCGCTATCTCATCACTCAGCTTAACGGTGGGGTAGCACCAGACGGGACACGACTGGTCTCGGCCGAGAACTTGGCGCGTACCTGGGAACCCCAGACCAAGTTTTCGGCTCCCGCGACCCCGGATATGGTCTTCGGTGGGTACGCGATGGGCTGGATCGCCCTAAAGTATAACGGCGTCGAGATTCGTAACCATTCGGGCGGTACGGGCGGGTTCAGGACCGACATGCTTTTCGCGCCGGAAGACGATTTGGGCGTCGTAGTCGTCACCAACAGCTTTTCGGGCCAGTGGTTCAGTAGCGCGATGCTGTTTGAACTCGTCGACGCGTATTTTGGCTTCGAAGGGGATATCACAGAGCAACGCTTCGTGCGCTACCAGGCCCATCTCGAGGACCTCGCCACGAACGCCGCTGCGGTCGTATCGCCGACAGTGACGCCGGAGTCGGTTTCCTCGCTCTTGGGTGACTATCAGCGTGGATGGCGGGTCGAACTCCGCGACGGCGAACTTTGGGTCGTAGGAAACGGGTATGAACTGAGACTGTTGCCCACGGACGAAGGGTACATTGCGAATAATGGTGGGGACGAGGCAGGTACCGAGTTCATTTTTGGTCAGGATGCAGAAGGTACTGTCACCCTGTCCCTAGCAGGCGGTGCTGATGAAGTGCGGCACCTTCCTACGGCAGAATAAGCAAATGATTGTGCCTAAAGATTTTTGCAATGAGCCGTGCGGTTTGAACGTCTAGGGGTACTTGACTCGGGAGACAGAGAAGAAGAATCGAGATCGGCTGTTTTTTTTCCGGGCGGCGTCAAGACGTACGCGTCTGCTCCTGTCCCGCATAAAGGATAAAGGTGAAGTGCCTGATCTCGAGGCAAGCACAGGGTGCACTGCGCCAGCGTGTCAGTGTAACCCGGCCCCTATCGCCAGATACCAGGCCCGCTCTACCGTCAAGCATGACCCCTTCGATCAACCCCAAGTACGAACATTATTGCGAAAAATGCACCTGCCTCGGGTACGCCACCATCAACGATGAGAGCGCCGACCTGTTCGTCTGTGCCGAGACTGTCATCGCCCGCTTCAGCGACGCGCCCGACGACTACCGGGCCACCCATATCAGCCAGCTTAGCGCCACGTCGGACGTGTTTCTGCTGGCCGCCTTCCGGCTCTATCTCGATGCTAGAGGCGAGCAACCGTACCATGAGCCCGCGATTCATCCGTTGCAGTCGATGCAGAGTTGACTAAGAGTTAAGAAAAGGACTCGCACAGGTGAACAACCTGCAGCACCAGCTACTTTAGACAAGCATGCTGTCAGGTACTTCTGTAGCCTATGGAAATCAGGAGAAGCGATTCGTGGAAATATCCTTCAATCAAGATCTGCCCTCGGAGCTTCAGGCTTGGGTTGAAGGACACCTTGGTGAACTTGAGGACGTTCGGTTCTGTGGTCATCCTCACGCCGAGTCAAAAGTCTGGGCGCTAACGGGCGAGAAGAGAGCGTTCCTCAAAATGTTGCGGCAGAAGGGAAAGTTTGCGCAGGAGCTTTACGCCTACCGTGCGTGGTTACCCTACCTTAAGCCCAGTGTGCCGCAACTCATCGCGGCAGACGAGGCTAAGCACGCGCTTCTCATGACGGCATGTCCGGGTGTGCCGCTTGGGCAGGCCAATATAGGTGAGAGGCAGCAACGTGCTGCCTATGTTCAGGCTGGGGCGTTTTTGCGCAACCTCCACGCGCTGCCCGTCTCTGAAGCAATTAAGGAAAGCAACACTGTATCTGCAGCTCTGGCTTATGAAGAGCGCGCTAGAAACTGGCTGGTCCGTGGCACAGGCATTGTCGAGCGCACGATTTGCAACTGGGTATGGCGACAAGTTGGAGAGGCCACCCTCACGCTAGGCTCCTTAGAGATCCGCATCGTGCCTTGTCATCTCGACTACACTGCGCGCAACTGGCTCATCACGACGACGGCAGAAGGGACCCATCTATCCGTCATCGACTTCGAGCACTCGAGGCTCGACTACTGGCTCAGCGACGTCGAAAAGCTCAACCTGGATGGCTGGGCCGAGGGACACCAAGCAGCTTTCTGGCAAGGGTACGGTAGAGCGCCTACAACTGATGAGTTGGCTCTCGCGGACAAGCTCGCGGCCTTTTCAGCCTTCCGGGTAATCGTCTGGGCCAGAGAACACCACGATGAACCCTTCGAGCAAAAAGGCTGGCAACGATTGCGCGGTCTCAGGCAAAAACTCGGATGAGGCTTTCGGGTCGTTATAAACTGACCTCCATATGCCGTTTTCGCCGTACCTCTACTTCGACCGCGCCACCTGGTCCTCGCTCCGGGACGCAACCCCGCTCACCCTTTCCAAAGAGGACATCGACGAGCTACGCGGCCTTAACGAAGCACTGTCGCTCGACGAAGTAGCCGAGGTCTACTTGCCCCTTTCGCGGCTTCTCAATCTCTACGTCGCTAAAGCACAGGAGCTATTTCGCGTTACCGACGCGTTTCTAGGCAAACCCGCACAGCAGGTTCCTTTTGTGATCGGGATGGCGGGTAGCGTGGCGGTCGGAAAGAGCACGACCGCACGCGTGTTGCGGGCGCTCCTTTCGCACTGGCCCGATCATCCGCGCGTAGCACTGGTCACGACTGACGGGTTTCTCTTGCCTAACGCGGTGCTCGAGGAACGTGGGCTGATGAGTCGCAAGGGGTTCCCCGAGAGTTACGACCAGCGCAGGCTTTTGCAGTTTCTGATCGACATCAAGTCCGGGGCCGAGGTGGTGGACGCACCTGTCTATTCACACCTCACGTATGACATCATTCCGGAAGAAGTGGTGCGCCTCGAGCGGCCCGATATCGTGATTCTGGAGGGTCTCAACGTCTTGCAGCGTAGCGACGGCCCAGGCAGCGACGCACGCGTTTACGTCTCGGACTTTTTCGACTTCTCGATCTACGTCGACGCCGATGAAGCGCAGCTCGAGCACTGGTATACCGAGCGGTTCATGGCGCTCATGAGCACAGCCTTTCAGGATACCTCCTCCTACTTTCGTCATCTCGCGTCAATGCCCCATGACGAGGCGCTAGACATGGCCGCCCGCATCTGGCGCGAGATCAACCGGCTGAACCTGCGCGAGAACATCGCACCAACGCGGGAGCGGGCTCGTCTCATCTTGCAAAAGGGTACAGGGCACCGCGTCGAGGGCGTGTACCTGCGCAAAATCTAGCCTGCCCGCCGAGGGCTTGTGCTAGCGTGGAGGATGGCCTGGATTCAAAAAACCTTTCGGTTGCAGCCTCGCAGCCGCGGCTTTCACCTCATCACAGACGAGGTTCTGGAACATGTCCCCGGCGTGAGGAGCATGGAGGTCGGCCTATTTCATCTCTTTATCCACCACACTTCGGCAAGTCTGACCCTGAACGAGAACGCCTCGCCAGACGTGCGTGCCGACTTCGAGCGCCACTTCAACGTGCTCGCGCCCGAGAACGCGCCCTACTACCGGCACACGTTCGAGGGTCCGGACGATATGCCCGCCCATCTCAAGGCAGCGCTGCTCGGCTTTTCACTCTCACTCCCGGTCAAATCGGGGCGCCTGCTGCTCGGGACGTGGCAGGGAATCTATCTGGGGGAGCACCGCGACCATGGAGGGTCGCGTACTTTAACGGCGACCCTCCACGGCGACGTGCGCCCCTAGCGCCCGATAAGGGAAAGCATCAAATTAGTGTAAGCGTCGATAGCGCGTTCATAGGTGAAGTCGGCGGCCCGGCGACGCAGGTCGTCGCCGGGAACTGGCGCGTCGAGCGTCCTTAGCATCGCCGCTGCTAGGGCTTCAGGACTCCCGACAGGGACCAAGGGTCCGAAGCGCCCCCCCTGCAAGATCTCGTCTGGGCCACTCGGGCAGTCGGTAGCAACTACTGGGCAACCGCAGGCCATCGCTTCGACCAATACCGTCGGCAGACCTTCCCAGCGCGACGAGAGGACGTAGAGGGAAGCGCGGCTCATCGCAGCGTAGGGGTTAGCGGTAAACCCGGGTAGCGACACGTCATTACCAAGGTCGAGCTCTTGAATGAGGGCCTCGAGCTCGGGGCGCAAAGCTCCTTCACCCA
>JBMDWS010000146.1:0-2263 GCA_048594695.1 Truepera sp.
TGCCTGGCCATACCCGGACTGTGCGGGGGTCGGAGCAGGAGTTGCTTCGGGCAGGTTTTCCCCACCAAAGCCCAGAAGGCAACCTCTCTTCGCGGGCTCAGCAGGTGCTCGCGATTGCCGAGCGCTACGCTGAGCGTTTGCACGCTCAGGCACTTGTAGACCCAGCATCGGTGCTGTGGGTGGCGGCTGAGGTTCGTGGCGAATGCAAACCTCTTTACGTCACAGGTTATCCACGCCTGGGACTCGGCGAATGGGCATTTTTAGACGTGGCGGCGGGAGACGAGAGCGTGCTCGAGCTGCCAGACGGGGCGCACCCGAGCTTTACGCTCAACCGGGAGCTGGCAGACCGGTTCGAGGCGTCGGGCTGGGAAGTCTTGCGAGCGGAGACGGCTGGATCCAACTTCACATCTGGGGCAGACATGTCGTCCCTTGAGTTTTCCTCCCAGGAGGAGGAGGTGCGTTTCGTCCTGAGCCGGGTCAAGGAACTCCTGCACGCCGGGGTTGCACCGGAAGAGGTGGTGCTCATCGCTCGAAACGACGCCCTCTATGGCCCGGCCCTGCGTGACGTCGCCTGGGAATACGAGGTGCCCGTCAAGGCTTCCTATGCCGAGCCGCTTAGGGACACGCGCGTCGGGGCATGGTTGGCGAGGCTTGTTCAGGTCCTGCGCGGCGGTTTTCCATTCGAGGAAACGGCGCGGCTCTTATCGCACCCTCTCTGCCTCAAGCTGCCGCGCGAGGTGTGGACTGAGCTGCGACGTGAGAGGCCCCTGGGGTACAGCGCGTGGCTGGGGCACGTTCCGGCACTCGAGGTGCTTTCCTGGCCCGAGGCGGCGCCGCCACAAGACTACGCCGGGTTGCTCGTGCGCGCCGTGGAGACGCTCGGGGTCCTGGAGCAGTCCAGGACCAGTGCCCGCGACCAGATCGCTTTGGATAAGCTCCGGCAGGCGCTTGGGAGCCTGGGTGCGCTCAGCGACCGATCGCAGTCCCTGAGGAGTTTTCTGGGAGATCTCGACGACCTCCTGATGCTCCTCAACCTTCCGGTCGACGTGGCGAAAGAGGGCGTCGAGCTGCACACCCCGCTGGCAGTTTTCGGCGCGTCGTACGCACACGTGTTCGTGCTGGGCATGGCTGAGGGTGTGTTGCCGCCCACGCTTCAGGACGACCCTGTACTGGACTTTTACGAGCGTAAGCAGCTGGCGAGCAAGGGTCTCGAGCTGGAGAGTGCGGCCTACGCTGCGCACCGTGAAACCCTGTCGTTCTGGGCAGGGCTAAAAACAGCGGCGGCGCAGCTGATCCTGACGTACCCGAAGCGAATCGGTAGCAGCGCGACCCTGCCTAGCTCCTACCTTGAGCTCGTAGACGTGACGCCGATGCCGCCGCCTTTCAAGCCCCCCGCAAGCGTTGAAGAGTTTCGTCAAGCGCAGCTGCGAGCGTCGGTCACGGTAGAGGATCCCGTTATAAAGGGGGCACGCCACGCTTTTGCCGCCGAGGTCGAGCGCGAAAGTTCTCATGCATTCGGCGTCCATGACGGAGTGACAGGCGTTCCCCTCGATCCGCTGGCCTGGCACTTTAGCGCCTCGCAGCTGGTCAAGCTCGGCTCGTGTGGATTCTCCTGGTACGCCTCGCACATTTTGAGGCTTGAGGAACCTACCGAGGCCGAAGACGAGGTGAGCCTCGGCACGCGCGGAAGTTTTTACCACGTGGTACTCGAGCGCCTCCTGGGCCGGGTCAAAGACGATTCGGACCCGCAAGTGAGGGCGCTCACCCTCTTCGAGGAGGTTTTCGCCGAGGTCGAAGCGGAGCTTGGCCTTACAGGAATGCCCGAGTGGCCCCGCACGCGCGGGGAGCACCTGCTGGCGCTGAAGCGTGTCCTTCTGGCTGAGGACTTTTGGCCTGAGGACGGGCGAGTCGTCGCCCTTGAACGGCGTTTCGAAGGAACGTGGCGCGGTCTCAAGGTGCGCGGCGTGATCGACCGAGCAGACGAAACGCCAGGCGGCCTTGTCCTTTACGACTACAAAACGCGGAGCAGCAAGCCGCCCGGAGCCAAAGACGCTGACGGAAAACGTACCGTCGACGTCCAGTTGCCCCTCTACCTGGAGGCCGCTGCGCCGCAGCTTTTCCCCGACGCGGAGGTGGCGCGGGCGAGCTACTACTCGCTCACGAAGGCCCGGAAGCTGCCTGAAGTCAAGATCGATGAAGGGGCTGTCAGCGCGTTCGTCGAGCGGGTCAAGGCTCAGCTCTCCACTGGCTCGTTCCCGGTCGA
>JBMDWS010000147.1:0-2001 GCA_048594695.1 Truepera sp.
CTGACTACCCCAAAGAAGCCGAGGATAAAGACGTCTACCTCTCCGAGAACATCTTCTGGGTGCCCGAAGCCGCCCGCTGGTCTAAGTTGAGGGATAACGCCCGCCAGACCGACATCGGCAGGCGGGTAGACGCAGCCATGCTGGCCCTCGAGAAGGAGAACGACTCCCTCAAGGGCGTGCTGCTTAAAGACTACGGACGCCCGGCTTTAAGTGCCGTGATGCTGGGCGAACTCATCGATCTGATCTCCGGTATTGCCTTGGGTGAAGGTGGCAGGAGGGGGCAGTGCGGACGGTGTTGGCACAGGCCGAGGCGCTGTCGTCAACGTGGAGCGGAGCAGGGTGAGTTCCCGCGCTCGAATCCCGAGCCTTCTGTGCGAGCTCATGTCCTCATCAACTGAGCCGGGGCAGCAGCGTTTCGGTCGTCCAAGTAGCGACGCCACTACCTAAGAAGTCGTTATCGGCGGTCCAGATGTCCGCCTCGAGCGCCAAGGCGAGGGCAACCGTCGGCCAGTCATCAGGATCGCGCGGGACGCGCAGGCGGGCCGCATCCTCAAACGCTGCGTAGGTTTCCTGTTTAACCACCTGGATATGCGTCTCAGCTACCGAGACGGCCGCCGCGAGAAGCTTGATCAACCCTCGCGAGTCCAATCCCCGTCGCGCGGCGTAGAGCTCAGCCCGGCGCGCAAGTTCGTAGCGTGCTTCGCTCCAGGGCCGTTCGGCAATATAGAGTTCGAGTTCGGGGTGAGCAATCAGGACGCGGCCGCGTTCGCGTAGCAGTTCGCCGACCAAGATGTTAGCATCTACGACCAAACGCACTTATGGGTGATGCTCAGCCCGGCGCAGCGTGAAAAGTTCAGCGAGCGCCTCTTCAGTCAGCCCAGTGTCCTGCACAACCTGCTCGAGGGCCTCTGCGAGCCGTTGGTGGACGTCTTCAGAGTCAGATTTTTGTTTGATAGGTACGAAGTAGCCGACGGGATGACCGTGCCGCTCGACGAGGAGCGTCTCCCCGGTCGCAAGCAGGGTAGTCGCTTTGTCTCTGAACTCTCGGATGCCGACTTTACGCACTTCTTCACCTCGCTTTGTAGTCACACTGTGGTCATTTTAGCATGTGGGTGGGCGGGCGCTACTGCGTGGCTTAGCTCGCCGCTAGATTTAAGCTCACCCACATAAGCGTGCAGAGGTTTAACCGAACATGATGTTGGAGGCAAACATGACCGATGAAACGCACCGCAAGGATGACGCTGCCGCTACTCTGCCCAATCCGGTCGAGGAAGGCTTAAGGGTCGTGTCAGGCAGCACCGCGTCCTCGCTCGTCCAGAAACGCTACGGCGTACCCAAAACATGTTGAAACGGTGAACGTCCCATACAGGGGCTAGCGATGACCTGTACGGAAAGTCAGTGAACAGCGTTTCGCTCCCATTTCCGTCGTTTGTGAGGTGTTATCGTCGCCCAGAAGTAAAGGAGGCACGATGAAAGTTTTCAGATTTAAAGGCGGCGGACAACTCCACGCGATTACGGCTGACTCTACCGGCGACAACCTGCCCGAGCGGGGAGGGCCGTGGGCGTTTGAGACAGAATTGGAATTGGAAGAAGACGACGGCACTTTTGCTGCAACCGACGCTAATAAGGCGCTCGACGATATCAAGGAGCGCGGCTATCACGTGGGTGGCGTAGAGCTGCTGCTAGAAGAGCGGAGATAAAAGCTGCTTAGGCTGCTGCTCAAGAGGAGCAACCCTGCGTGGGTGGATTCGAGTCCGTGCTGTAGGCTAAATGGATCCTTGAAACCCACGATTTAACACCCTAAAGGCTTTTGAGGTGAGTGGGTCGAGCTGGCAGGAGAGAGCCCATACGCCAGGGCTACCAAAGTCAAGGAACCGAGTCAGCCCGAGCCCAAAGCGAGCAGCAGGCCGCTGCGAATCAAGCGCTTCAAGACCGACGTCACCCTGCGGCGTGAGGGCAACCGGCTCATCATCGATCTGCCTGAAGACCTGGACCCCGACC
>JBMDWS010000148.1:0-10735 GCA_048594695.1 Truepera sp.
GAGATAGGAGAAGCACCATGCTTGCCCTCGGTATGAAGGTCGTGCGTCCCGTTGCTAATGCTCCCAGCAGTTGGAGTCTTCAGAATCCCCCCTAGGGGTGTCCGTATCCTTGAACTATGGTTAATACACACAAACCCACAGTAGGCATTTTGCGTCCCCAATCCCATCAAGCCGAAGACCTTTTGCATGAACTTGAGGATCTCACCCGTATTCTCCAGGACGCTGGCGTTCGGCTGCAGGTGCTCGAGTACCACCTCGCAAAACTTGAAGCCTCGGAGATCGTTGCTGGGTTCGGGCAGACTGCCGTGAGCCAAACCTACACCCTGGACGAGCTGTCGGGGATGGTGGGTACCTACCTCGACGCGCCTTTGCAGATGATGGCCTTGTGGCACATGTTCAAGTCGGGCGATCCGGTTCAGCAGCAAGACGCGGTGCGTACTCGCTGCTAAACGCAAACAGGAGGCGCAGTGCGTGCCGTAAACGTAGGGGTGTGGCGCAGGCCGCGCTTGCACTTGTAAACCGAATGACCTAGTTCTTTGCAGCCTTACCCGCAAGTTAGCCCCATTTCCCTTAGGAATTATCAGCACGATTTGTAAGCCATGAGGTTAGGTGATATTTCTAAGGGAAATCCCTAAGGCGCGTACTGCGCCTGGCACCTACGCTAAGTAAAGATCGAAAGCTCGGGCCGAAGCAAAGGCAACGTAAACTAGCCTTACATGACCCTTGACGCGTTTATCGCCAAGTGGGAACGGGTGATCACGAATAACGAAGAGCGCAAAGCTGTATCGACCCACCTTCACAACCCTTGCAAAATGAGAACCTGGATTGTAGCGGCTTACGGCTGGATCTGGCCCATGACCGAGGACGAGATTCTAGCGGCGCTCTTAACACTCAATCTCGAGCGGTCCCAACTCGCAGCGGCCTAAGTCGAAGCGTCCCTACTCTGCCTTTTTGTCGACCTGTATCTCCTGCTCCCGCTTGGGCGGCAGGGGCACAGCCCTTACCTCTCGCACCACTACCCGGCCCGTCTTGGGTTTGAGGTCAGCTCTTATTTCGAGTCCGCTACCAAGTTCGGGCAGGCTATCCATCAGCTCCATGCTCGCCACCAAGGGCAGTTTAAAGGGTTTATGGAGGCTGCCCTGCTTAGGGTTGGGGTGGATTTGGAGCTGGATGATCGCGTTGTCCCGGTCGACCTTCACCAGTTCTCCGAGCGCATGCAGACCTTGCGCCCTCTTGACCTCTCCGACAGGCTTGTAGGTCGCCAGCTGTGTACCGCTCCCGAGCAATCCCTCTTTGTCCGTCCGGGGCCAGAGGAGAATATCGAGTTCACCCTCGCCGGGCGGGTTAGTCGTCAGGACAGCCTGCATCTTGTTTTTGAGGATGAGGGGGAAGGGTTTGCCCGCGACGATAGTGGTGACCCGTTTGTTGTCTCCAACTTGTTTGACCATGAGTGAGCCCGTTAGCAAGAGCGTGGCGTGGTAATAAAAAGTCTCAGACACGCGCCTATTGTGGCACGGTGCTTGACGCCTTTCTAACCCATCTACTGTCGCGGAGAGGGTAGCATAACGGGCCGGGGATTTACACTTTAATCTAAGGACAAGACTCGTGACCTATACACAAGATCCTGACCCCTCTGACAAGACGGACGCGACTCTCGACCGGGCCATCGCCGATCTGCTGGTCGTCTCGGTGATGCAACTGCGGCAGGCAGCTAATAGCGCCTTCGAGCCGCTAGGCTTGAATACCTTTCAGACCTCGTTACTTAACCTTATCGTCCTCTTTCCCGAGTCGACTCCGAGCGACCTGTCCGAACGTTTAGGTGTGATCCCTGTTTCGGTCTCCGCCATGCTCACCCAGCTCGAACAGCGGGGTTTAGTCGAACGCTCGGCGTCCCAGGCAGATGAGCGTAAACGAACCCTGCATGTGACCGAAGAAGGCGAAACTGCCAGGCTCGAAGCGCTTCGTTTGTGGACGGCGGTAACGACGGATCGCTATAAGAACCTCAGCAAGAGTGATAAGGAAAATATGCTCAGGTATCTGAACCAGATTCATGCAAAGGAGTCGTAGCGCGATCATCCGTTTAGGAATGCCAGTCTTCGACAAGCACCTCAGCACCCTGCGCCATCAGCCAGGGTTGGAGTCGTTCTTCGAAGCAGCGTGGGCAAATGTCGAAGGAGCTAGTTTGACCCACGCCACCGTTAAGGTTTCGCATTCCTGATTTGAGCGACACTCGCACCTCGATGGCGTCTCCGTAGCGCTCGACCATGACCGGGTTGAGGCGAGTCAGGCTGTTCTCGAAAAACGCTTTGATGGGCTTCTTGCACAGGTCACAGTGGAGTGCGATCGCACGCAGAACGTCCCGCTCGGGCTGTGCGGGCAGCGTGACCATCTCGCACATTTTTATGGGGATATTCTAGAACCCACCTGTGTGGCACTGAGCCTCACGGTTTTTGTGAGTAAGAGCTTCGGACTGCGTATGAACCTCCACTTATACCCATAAGTTCAGAAAGGTATAGCTGTTTGCATAAACATTTGTTGGGACCAAATTTTCCTATTTTCTCGGGTCATTATCCAAAATATGCAACAGCACGGCGCTCTTACCGCGAAAACTCAACGGCCCTAGCGCAGCCTGAGCGTCCAATTCAAGCCGCACCTACAGAGCGTCAGACAGCCGACGCCGAAAATGTTGGAGGAGGTCATTATGATCGACGAGACGTACCCTGAAGGCGAAGCAGACGACACGTTTCCTGAACCTGTCGAGAAGGACCTAGAGATCGACGAGCCGGGTGTGCCTGATCCGGAGGATGAGCTCCTCGAGCGCGAGGACACCAAGTACACCAATCCAGATGTCTGAGACCCTGAACCGCTGAGGACTAGAGCCGGACCTTGACATAGGGCCTGACTCTATAGTGTTGCACTAGTCGACGGTTCTTCCTCAGGGAGCGTAATTACTTTTGGCTTAGCCGCAGGCAGGCTCCTGCGTATATGAACCTACCCTAAAATATCGACTTTGTCCCGAGGATGGCTGCAGTATTGTGAGGGGCTAATTAAAGGTATTATGTATACTCGCACGTGAAGCCTGTGAAACCTGATTTGATTAACGATTTCTCGCTTTAAGCAAATCTTTGGGTAAAATAGAGACGTGAGTAATAAAGGGGATGGACTGGGGGCTGCCGAACCAGATACAGCGGGAGCACAAAGTGACCGCCGGGCAGCAGAAACTTCAGACTCTGCCAGAGCGGTACAGACCTTACGCCGCTTTTACGACAGCGCGTCGGTCATGATGGGCACCGTCGAACTCGACGGCGACGACATCATCCACATTTCTGACAACAACGCCTCGGCAACTTTCTTCGGCACCACGTCGGAAGCCATGCGGGGCCGCTCGGCACGAGAACTAGGTGTGCCCGAGGCTTACATCCGCATATGGCTCGAAGCCTACCGGCGCAGTGTCACCTCCGACGGCCCGGTGCGTTTCGACTATCAGCACGAGGGCAAAGGCTGGCTCAGCGTCAGCGTCAACTACATAGGCCGGGACGGAGAGCGCGAGCGCTTCTTGTACGTGGTCAGCGACGTCAGCGACCGCGTCCGCGGTGAGGCGGAGTTGCGGACGGCGCGGGGACACCTTGAAGACCGCGTTGCCTTTCAGGCCAAGCAAGTGCGGAGCCTGGCAGCGTCCCTGACCCTAGCCGAGCAGCGAGAGAGAAACCGCATCTCGCAGTTGCTACACGACGAACTGCAACAGCAACTGTTCGCCCTGCAGTTGACGCTTAGAGGGATGGCGCGCCGGATCGCCCCCGAGTTGGCTGACGACCTGAACGCCGCTATCGAGCTGACCCGTACCAGCACTGAAACTACCCGGACGCTCATCTCCGAGCTGAGCCCTTCTGCCCTCCAGGGGGGCGATTTAGCTGCCGCGCTCGAGTGGCTCGCTGGACACATGAAAGACCGTTACAACCTTATCGTTTCCGTGCAGGCTATCGAAGACACGCCGCGCATCCCCAACCCGCTGGCAGTGCTGCTTTTCCAGTGCATCCAAGAGCTCCTCTTTAACGTCGTCAAGCACGCGAGCACCGTGCAGGCAACAGTGATTGTTCGGCCCTTGCCTGAGGGGGTGCAGGTGGAGGTCGCTGACGAAGGGGTCGGTTTCAACCCAGACACTAAGAAGGCGGCTCCAACGCACGACGAAGCGTTCGGCCTTCAGAGCGTCGAGCACCGTTTGGCAGCGTTTGGCGGTGTGGTGAGTGTAAGCTCGGCACCTGGAGAAGGTACCCGTGTCGCTATTGGAGTGCCGCTCGACTGACCTAAACTCGGTTTAGAACCGTGACCTCAATTTCCCTATCCTCGCCCCAGCACAGCGTGTTCATCGTTGACGACCACCCGCTCATCCGGCGAGTGTTAGCCCGCTTTTTGAACGCCGAGCCGTCGCTCAAGGTGGTTGGGGAGGCGGAGTCAGCCGAAGAAGCCCTGACCCTTTTAGATGGCTCAGCCCCGGAACTCATCCTGGTAGATTTCTCCCTACCTGGGATGGACGGGGCCGAGTTAGTCAAGCGCCTGTGTGTCTCCCACCCTGATACGTTTTTCTTGATGATTTCTAGCCATAATGCGCGCCGCTACGTCGAGCTGTCGCTCGCCGCTGGTGCAGACGGCTACGTTGTTAAGGGCGACCCTGAGGTCCTCCTCGAGGCTATCGCCAGGGTACTCGACGGGCATACCGTGGTCGAGTTGGGCTGACATACGACCTCGATGGGGGGAGTCAAGATGACGCGCACCGTAAGAAAGTTGAAAACCAACCGGTGTTAACACGGGGTGTAAAATACGTCAGTTCCGCGCTTACCACGCCGTGCTACAAGTCCGGATTGTGAGGGTCCTACCGCCAAGTTTCTGTCTTCAGGATCATCTCGAGCTCGTCTTGGCAAAAGATTACTAACGGGAAAATGTGGAATCATGACCGCACCAAACTTTCCTCCCCTATTCCAGCGTCCTCCCTAAGACCCGACCCGCTCGAGTAGGCGCTCGAGCAATCCCGCTATCTCCTGCCGGAGCGCCTGAGCACGGCGCTCTAGCTCCTGCGCACCCGGGTCTATCGTGTCGAATTGTGCCGCCTATCGCTCCAGCGCTTCTACCTGCTCCAGAAGTAAGCGTTGCTGCTCGATCAAACCTTCGAGACCGTCAAGCTCATTAGGACTGATGAGTTTGCGCGCCATGGCGCAGTTTAGGCGAAAGTTCCCGGATGTGCGGCGCAAGTTGAGCGTGAAAGCTTGTGTCCGGCTGCACCTAAGCGTCCTAGTCTGCTTCCTGAGCTTGGATCGCAGTGAGCGCGATGGTGTAAACGATGTCCTCGACCAGCGCGCCGCGCGAAAGATCGTTGACTGGCTTGTTCAGACCCTGCAGCATCGGGCCCACGCTGACCACCTCGGCACTACGTTGCACCGCTTTATAGGTCGTGTTGCCCGTGTTCAGGTCAGGGAAGACAAAGACCGTCGCCCGACCTGCAATGGGGCTGTTCGGCGCTTTGCTCTTGGCGACGCCGGGGTCGGCGGCCGCGTCGTACTGGAGCGGGCCGTCAATGAGCAGATCGGGGCGGGTGGCGCGCGCAATTTGGGTGGCCTCGCGCACCTTTTCCACGTCGCTGCCGCTGCCTGATCCACCGGTGCTGTACGACAGCATCGCCACCCGCGCCGGAATGCCGAACGCCTCGGCGGTCGCGGCGCTCTGCAGGGCAATGTCGACAAGCTCTTCCGGGCTGGGATCGGGGTTGATGGCGCAGTCGCCGTAGACGAGTACCTGTTCGGGCAGGCACATGAAGAACACACTCGACACGAGCTTCGCATCCGGTCTCGTTTTGATGAGCTGGAGGGCCGGACGGATGGTGTTGGCCGTGGTGTGAATTGCGCCGGAAACGAGCCCATCAACTTCGCCCTGCCGAAGCATCATGGTGCCGAGCATGACGTTGTCGAGGAGGGCTTCCTCTGCCATTGGCGTGTTTAGCCCCTTGTGTTTGCGGAGATCGACAAGCGGTGTGACGAAGCGGGCGCGCGCCGCTTCAGGATCGACAATCTCGACCGTTTCCGGGAGCGCCAGACCGGCACGCGCGGCGGCAGAACGTACTTCCTGGATGTCCCCGAGCAGCACGCAGCGGGCGATCCCGCGCTCGGCGCACGTGACCGCCGCCTGCAGGGTGCGCGGCTCGGTCCCCTCGGGCAGCACAATGCGCTTTTTCACTGCTCGTGCCCGCTCTACCAAAAGGTAACGGAAGGCAGGCGGACTGAGTCGGCGGCCACTGGTTGGGGCCTTCGTGAGCCTTTCGAGGGCGTCCATATCGAGCCCGGCAGCGACGTGCGCCTGGAGGAGGCCGATGCGCTCGGTGTCGTCAAAAGCGACCTCCGGGTTCATCTCTCGCATCTTCAGGGCAGCCCTGAAACTATCGTCTGGCACGAGCATCACAGGGAGGCCGGTCTCTAAACCCGGTTTGCAGAGCGCTAACGTGGACGCCTCGGGTGTGCGACCGTTAGTAAGGAGGAGGGCTGCGACCCCTCGGCCGCCCAGCGCCGCCAGGGAGGCCGCCATAACCAGCTCGTCCCGGTCCCCGGAGGTGATGAAGAGCGTACCCGGCAGCAGCCGTTGGGCGGCGTGGACCGCCGCGCTCGCCCCGAGCGCCACGTCAACAACGCGGCGACCTGTGTCCCCCTCGGCGAGAAAGCTTGCTCCGAGGAACTGCTGCACGTCTCTGACCCTAGGAGCTAAAAGGTCACGGTCCCATGGGACACTGCCTAAAACGGCGAACTCGCCCAGCCTATTGGGTACATCAGCGTAGGGATCTGCTGGCGCCCCGTTCGGGCTGGCCTCGGCCCAGCGCATGAACCTCCCCGCTTCCGGCGGCGCGCCCACCTGGTTGAGGATACAGCCGAGGACGCGCCCCTGCTCGGTCGTTCCGAGCGCCTGGGCGGTGAGATTCAGGGCGCGGGTCAGCTCGGCAGGCGTGCGTCCGTGTGGGGCGGTCACGAGAATGACGTCGGCGTCTAAGGCGCTGGCTAGACGGGCGTTGAGCGCGTCAGCGTAGGGCTGCTCGGGGGACGCGACTAGTCCCTCGACGATGACGACCTCGGCGCGCGCCGAAGCGTCGCTGTACCGTGCGACTACCTCCTCCAGCAGGCGCTCGCGCTGGCCCGTGGCGAACCAGGTGTCCGCCTCGCCCGCTGTGACCGGAGCGGGCGCAACGAAGCCTGACGAAAGCTCGACCATCCGGCTCGAGCGGTCGGTTCCGCCCGTCTCTTCGTGTGGACGGGCGATGGGTTTGCAGAACCCGACGGGCACCCCTCGCCGATCGAGGGCGTGGACGAGCCCAACAGCGATGGTAGTGAGGCCGACCCTCGGCCCAGTCGGGACGATCAAGATGGTTTGCGACATGCTTCACCTCTACCTTTCATGGTGAAAGCGGCCCGAGCCTCTGGGGCAGGGAGAGTTGCAGATGAACGGTCAACCTGCGCGGGTGATCCTGAGCGCGTCCCAGCACGACCGGGCGATGGCCCAGTTCTCCTGCGCGCTTACGACCATCACGCGCACGGGCGAGTCGCTGTGGGCGACGTCCACATCCGCAACGGGGGCAGCGTTCTTGGCCTCGTCGAGTTTCAGCCCCAGAAAGGTGAACGCGTGGCACACTTCCGACCTTACCGCCGCGCTGTTCTCCCCTACCCCGCCGGTGAAGACAAGCCCGTCGAGCCCTCCTAGGCTGCCGAGCATCGCGCCGATGTAGCTGCGCACGCGGTGGACGTAGATGTCGAGCGCCAGCCGAGCGCGGGGATTGTCCTGCGCCGCTAGAATCTCGCGCATGTCGCTCGAGCCGCCGGAGACACCCAGGAGCCCAGACTCCTTATTGAGGAGGGTCGCGAAGTCGTCCGCGCTGTACTCCCCTTGTTTAAGGAGGTGCAGTATGAGACCGGGATCGATGGAGCCCGAGCGGGTGCCCATCATCAGTCCCTCTAGGGGCGTGAACCCCATGGTGGTATCGACGCTCTGGCCGTTACGCACAGCGGCGAGCGAACAGCCGTTGCCCAGGTAGCAGGTGACGAGACGTAGGGACGAGGGATCGCGTTCTAGGAGCTGAGCGGCGCGCCCGGCGGCGTACGCATGGCTGATGCCGTGAAAGCCGTAGCGTCTCATCCCGGCTTCGGTCCAAGCGTAAGGCACGGGGTAGACGGACGCCGCCTCGGGAAGGGTCTGGTGAAAGGCAGTGTCGAACACGGCGAGCTGCGGAACGCCGCTGAAAGCCTTTTCTGCCGCCTCGATCCCGCTCAGCGCAGGCGGGTTGTGGGCGGGTGCGAGGGAAGCGAGGTCGGCAATGGTCGCTTTGACGTTTTCTGTGACGAGCGTAGGTTCTCGAAAGCTTCTGCCGCCGTGAACTACGCGGTGTCCGACCATGGCTACATCGATTGGGTTCTGGAGGACCGACGTTGGCCCCTGGAAAAGCGCCTCAATGGCTGCCTCCGCCGCCTTTTCGGGATCAACTGAGGAGAGTTCCTTCTCCTCATGTCTCCCTCCCGAGGTAGTCAGGCGCATACGCCTGCCCTCGAGCTTTGCCTGCCAGACGGGAGTCAGAGGCGCGTCGGGCAGGGAGTCCGGAGGTAGGCTGTAGAGGTCGCATTTGAGGGTACTGGAGCCAGCGTTCAGCACCAAAATGTTTTCGGGCATAGCTGACATTAGCAGGAGCCCCTGATCCGGCACGCGGTTTGCGATTCAACCGTTAGCGACGAACCGTCCGTTTACTTCAAAGCGCGAGCGCACTTGGTATTCGTAGCGTGCTTACCTGCGTCTAATCCTGCGGCGAGCCTAACTTTTCTGTCAGCGCCTCGACGATAAAGCTTGTCACAGTGCGGTTGCGCCGCTTGGCCTCGATCTGCCAGTGCCGCCGCAGCGCGATGGGAACCTTGATGGTCAAACTCACGTCACGCTCGGTACCGTTTTCTGTATTTACAGATTTACCTATTTCGGTATCTACAGATTCTTGCTGGCTTTGTGAGTGTTTGTGTGACTGCTCCATCTCCCGGCCCGTCTCGAGTGCGCCTCCCAGGAGTGATCCTTTGGCCCCTCTGCCTTTTGGCATCACGCTACCCCCAACTCTTTCAGCACCTGGTCGTACTCGTCTAGATAATAGGGCGTGTTAAACCCCTGGTAGCGCGTGAGGTTGCGGATGCGCGTATCAAGCAGGGGGACTTCTTGTTCGGCGAAGGCCGCCTCGACCTCCCGGCTGATCGCAAGATTCGTGGACCATTTTGTCAGGAGCACCGAAGCGAGCAGTTTGGCGCGTATCTCCTCGACGTCCGCGACCATCGACATGGTGCCAACGAGACGGTTCACGTCGAGCGCCGTAGCGGCTAAAGGCACAATCACCTCGTCCGCCAGCGAGGCGGCTTTGTAGATAATCTCTCCGTCGTTAGGCGGAGTGTCGATGACGGCTACCCCCTCTGTGTCGGCAAGCTGCTGCTTGAGCCCTTCGCGGTCGCCTGTTACAACCGGGTACGGCAAGACGCCCGCCGCGTGCCATTTGAGCCCACTCCGCTCCGGGTCGGTGTCGATCGCGGTGACCCGTTTCCCCTGCCGGTACAGGCAGATCGCTAGGGAGGCAATACTCGTCGTCTTGCTGACGCCCCCTTTTCAGTTCACCAATGCGATTACTAAGTCTGTCGCCATATGTCTTCCTTGCAGTTTTACGAAAAAAGGTAGATACGTATAAAGGTAGAGTAAAAATTTGGTAAATCGTATTTAGGAAGTAAACATTTAAGTGAATCGGTAAAGGTGGTATTGGTTTGAGTCGCCATCCCTAGCGTCGCGACCCCAGGACGGGCGAAACGTACTACACCCACCGGGCGGTCGCCGAGTGGCATCTGGGAAGGCCGCTACGCCCCGGTGAAGTGGTTCATCATGACAACGGTGACAGGGGAGACGGGCACCCCGATAACCTGGTCGTTCTACCCAGCCAGCGCCTGCACATGGTTCTGCACGCCTACAGGCGGCGTGAGGCCAAAGGCGTGCAGAACCTCTGGCCGCTCGACGAGTGGCTCTCGCTGCACCAGCCCACGCAGGTAGAGTAGCCCATGCGTTTTCTGGCCCTTGGGGCACCCACGTGGGCGCCTCGAGCTACCTGTATGAGCTAGGCAATACTCGATTCCTCATCGACTGCGGCGTCCAACCTGGCCTCAAGTGGCATGCTCTCGCAGGGCGTGTCTCCGCAGTACGCCAGACGCGTTCTGAGAGAGCCTGAGAGCGCGGTACTGATGGTGGGCTAGGTGGGCTACCAGGACGCCGAGAGCGCCGGTAGAAGGCTGCTGGAGGGCAGGGGAGAGGTGCTATTAGGTGATGAGGCAGTGCCCGTTGCGAGCCAGGTGGAGCGCTTCTACCTTTCGGCCCATGCTGACCGTCTCGGCATCGCTCAGCACCTGAGCCGCTATCCCGCCCCCCCGCCTCCTGTTGACGCATGGAGAGGGGGCAGGCAGGGAAGCGATGTTCGAGCTTTTTCGCAAAGAGCGGCATGTAGACCGGCCCAGGGTAGGTGAGTGGGTCGAGCTGGCAGGAGAGAGCCCATACGCCAGGGCTCCCAAAGTCAAGGAACCGAGTCAGCCCGAGCCCAAAGCGAGCAGCAGGCCGCTGCGAATCAAGCGCTTCAAGACCGACGTCACCCTGCGGCGTGAGGGCAACCGGCTCATCATCGATCTGCCTGAAGACCTGGACCCCGACC